>NZ_RPSE01000160.1:0-12455 GCF_003949955.1 Streptomyces sp. WAC05292 | reverse complement strand
CCCCGCACGTACGCCCCCCTCGCCACCTGGGACGGCCTCTTCCAGCGCATGGACCGGGCCCTGCACCTCTACCGCCGGTTCGCGCCGCGCCCCCTGCGCCGGGCGGCCATGGACGCCGCCGCCCGCTGGATCATCGAACGGCAGGAGAACGACGGCTGCTGGGGCGGCATCCAGCCCCCGGCCGTCTACTCCCTGATCGCCCTCCACCTCCTCGGCTACGACCTCGGACACCCCGTGATGCGGGCCGGCCTGGAGTCCCTGGACCGCTTCGCCGTCTGGCGCGAGGACACCGCTCCCGGCCCCGACGGCCTCCCCGCCGGCCCCGCGCCCGTCCGCATGGTCGAGGCCTGCCAGTCCCCGGTCTGGGACACCTGCCTCGCCGCCATCGCCCTGGCCGACGCGGGCCTGCCCCCCGACCACCCGGCCCTCGTCAAGGCCGCCGACTGGATGCTCGGCGAGGAGATCACCCGCACCGGAGACTGGGCCGTCCGCAGACCCGGACTCGCCCCCGGCGGCTGGGCCTTCGAGTTCCACAACGACAACTACCCCGACATCGACGACACCGCCGAAGTGGTCCTCGCCCTGCGCCGCGTCGCCCACCCCGACCCCGACCGCCTCGACGCCGCCGTCGACCGCGCCGTCACCTGGACCCTCGGCATGCAGTCCGGCGACGGCGCCTGGGCCGCCTTCGACGCCGACAACACCAGCACCCTGCCCAACCGGCTGCCCTTCTGCGACTTCGGGGAGGTCGTCGACCCGCCCTCCGCCGACGTCACCGCCCACGTCGTCGAGATGCTCGCCGCCGAGGGCCGCGCCCACGACCCGCGCACCCGCCGCGGCATCGCCTGGCTCCTCGACCGGCAGGAGCCCGACGGCAGCTGGTTCGGCCGCTGGGGCACCAACTACGTCTACGGCACCGGCTCCGTCCTCCCCGCCCTCGCCGCCGCCGGGATCCCCGCCTCGCACCCCGCCGTCCGGCGCGCCGTCGCCTGGCTGGAGTCCGTACAGAACGACGACGGAGGCTGGGGCGAGGACCAGCGCTCCTACCAGGACCCCGGAACCTGGGCCGGACGCGGAGCCTCCACCCCCTCGCAGACCGCCTGGGCGCTGATGGCGCTGCTGGCCGCGGGGGAGCGCGGCGGCAAGGCCGTGGAACGCGGCATCGCCCACCTCGTGCGGACCCAGCTCCCCGACGGCACCTGGGACGAGCCGCACTTCACCGGCACCGGCTTCCCCTGGGACTTCTCCATCAACTACCACCTCTACCGGCACGTGTTCCCGCTCACCGCCCTCGGCCGCTACCTGTACGGGGAGCCCTTCGCGCCCGGGACGCCCTGATGCCCGCCGCCGCCCGGCCCGGCGCTCCCGCGGCCGCACCGCTGCTCGTCGCCTGCGCCCTGCGCATCGAGCGGGCCGCCCTCGGCGGCGTACGGGGGGCGCCGCCCGGCACCACCGTCCTGCGCACCGGGATGGGGCCGCGGGCCGCCGAGCGGGCCGTCGTACGGGCCCTGGCCGGGCCGGAGCTGGCCGGAGCGGCCGTCCTCGCCACCGGCTTCTGCGCCGGGCTCGTACCCGGCATGCACCCCGGCGACCTCGTCGTCGCCGAGGAGGCCCGCGACCCCCGCGGCACCGTCCCCTGCACCGGCGCCCCCCGGCTCGCGGAAGCGCTGGCACGCGCCGCACCCGGCCGCACCGTGCACACCGGCGTCCTGACCGGCTCCGACCACGTCGTCCGCGGGCAGGAGCGGGCCCGGCTCCGCGCCGGCGGCGCCATCGGCGTCGACATGGAGTCGGCGGCCACCCTGTGGGCCGCGAGCCGGGCTCCCGGCGCGGACGGCGGGATCCGCCCCGTTGCGGCCGTCCGAGTGGTCGTTGACGCCCCGGAGCACGAGCTCGTCCGCATCGGCACCCTCCGCGGTGGAATATCGGCCTTCCGTGTACTGCGTGCCCTACTGCCTGCTTTTCACGACTGGCACCGTTCTTCGCCGCTCCCCAGGAGGTGAGCCAGATGGCCATGCCGCTGCGACAGTCCATCAGGGTCGGGACCTATCTGCTCGAACAGAAGCTCCGCAAGCGCGACAAGTTCCCCCTGATCGTCGAGCTGGAGCCGCTCTACGCCTGCAACCTGGCCTGTGAGGGCTGCGGGAAGATCCAGCACCCGGCCGGGGTGCTCAAACAGCGCATGCCGGTCGCCCAGGCGGTCGGCGCAGTCCTGGAGTCCGGGGCGCCGATGGTGTCCATCGCGGGCGGCGAGCCGCTGATGCACCCCCAGATCGACGAGATCGTCCGCCAGTTGGTCGGCCGCCGCAAGTACGTCTTCCTCTGCACGAACGCGCTGCTGCTCCGCAAGAAGATCGCCAAGTTCACCCCGTCCCCCTACTTCGCCTTCGCCGTGCACATCGACGGGCTGCGCGAGCGCCACGACGAGTCCGTGGCCAAGGAAGGCGTCTTCGACGAGGCCGTCGAGGCCATCAAGGAGGCGAAGAGGCGCGGATTCCGGGTGACGACGAACTCCACGTTCTTCAACACCGACACCCCCCAGACGGTCATCGAGGTGCTGAACTACCTCAACGACGACCTCAAGGTCGACGAAATGATGATCTCACCCGCCTACGCCTACGAAAAGGCTCCCGACCAGGAGCACTTCCTGGGCGTCGACCAGACCAGAGAACTCTTCAGGAAGGCCTTCGCAGGCGGAAACCGCCGCCGCTGGCGCCTCAACCACTCACCGCTCTTCCTGGACTTCCTGGAGGGCCGGGCCGATTTCCCCTGCACGGCCTGGGCCATTCCCAATTACTCCCTCTTCGGCTGGCAGCGCCCCTGCTACCTGATGAGCGACGGGTACGTGCCCACCTACCGGGAGCTGGTCGAGGAGACCGACTGGAGCAAGTACGGCCGCGGCAAGGACCCGCGGTGCGCGAACTGCATGGCGCACTGCGGCTACGAGCCGACCGCCGTCCTCGCCACCATGGGCTCGCTGAAGGAGTCGCTGCGCGCGGCCCGCGAGACGGTCGGCGGCGGCAGGGGCGGCCGGCCGTGACCGAAGAGGCGCCCTCCGGCTTCGACCTGCGGGCCCTGCTGGCCGAGCGCGGCGGCGAGCGGTACGAGCTGCACGCGCGCCACCTCAACCCGCAGCTGCCGCGGATGCTCCACACCATCGGCTTCGACAACGTCTACGAGCGGGCCGAGGGCGCCCACTTCTGGGACGCCGACGGCAACGACCACCTGGACATGCTGGCCGGGTTCGGGGTCATGGGGCTCGGCCGCCACCACCCCGTGGTGCGCCGGGCGCTGCACGACGTCCTCGACGCCGGACTCGCCGACCTCACGCGCTTCGACTGCCCGCCGCTGCCGGGCCTGCTCGCGGAGCGGCTGCTCTCGTACAGCCCGCACCTGGACCGCGTCTTCTTCGGCAACAGCGGCACCGAGGCCGTCGAGACCGCCCTGAAGTTCGCCCGGTACGCCACCGGGCGCCCCAGGATCCTCTACTGCGACCACGCCTTCCACGGGCTGACCGCCGGAGCGCTGTCGGTCAACGGGGAGCGCGGCTTCCGCGACGGCTTCGCGCCGCTGCTGCCCGACACCCGCATCCCGCTCGGCGACCTGGCCGCCCTGGAGCGGGAGCTGCGCGGGGGAGACGTGGCGGGGTTCGTCGTCGAGCCGATCCAGGGCAAGGGCGTGCACGCCGCACCGCCGGGCTTCCTGGCCGCCGCCCAGGAGCTGCTGCACCGGCACAAGGCGCTGCTCATCGCCGACGAGGTGCAGACCGGCATCGGACGTACCGGCGACTTCTACGCGTACCAGCACGAGCCGGGCGTCGAGCCGGACCTGGTGTGCGTCGCCAAGGCGCTGTCCGGCGGGTACGTCCCCGTGGGCGCCACCCTGGGCCGGGACTGGATCTTCCGCAAGGTGTACTCGTCCATGGACCGGGTGCTCGTCCACTCCGCCAGCTTCGGCTCCAACGCGCAGGCGATGGCGGCCGGGCTCGCGGTACTCGCCGTCATGGAGGACGAGCAGCTGGTGGCCCGCGCCCGTGCGACGGGCGAGCTGCTGCGCGGGCGGCTCGCGGCGCTCGTCGGCGACTACGAGCTGCTGCACGAGGTGCGGGGGCGGGGGCTGATGGTCGGCATCGAGTTCGGGCGGCCGTCGTCGCTGGGCCTGCGCAGCCGCTGGACGGTGCTCCAGGCCGCCCGCAAGGGGCTCTTCGCGCAGATGGTCGTGGTGCCGCTGCTGCGCAGGCACCGGATCCTGACGCAGGTGTCGGGGGACCGGCTGGAGGTCATCAAGCTGATTCCGCCGCTGGTGATCGACGAGGCGGACGTCGACCGGTTCGTCGGGGCCTTCCGCGAGGTGATGGACGAGGCCCACGACGGGGGCGGGCTGATGTGGGAGTTCGGGCGGACGCTCGTCAGGCAGGCGGCCGCGGGGAGCTGAGCGGTCCGGGGGCGCCGGCGGCCGGCCGGCGCCCTCCGGCCGCAGGGGCTTCAGTCGAGCAGCCGGTCGCGGAGGCGGTCCAGGGTGGCGGGGGCCAGGCGCAGGCCCTCGGCCAGGTAGCGGTCGGTGCCGCCCCACCGGGCGTCGATGGTGTCGAAGGCCGCGGCCAGGTAGGCGGCGCGGGCGTCGAAGAGCGGCGCGAGCAGCTCCGTCGCCTCGGGGGAGCGGGCCTCGGGGATGCCGCTGCCGGGGCGCACGCGGTAGCGGCGGTGCGGGGCGTTCGACTCCAGGTAGTCCGCCAGGATCGCCTCCCGCTCCACCCCCAGCGCGAGGAGCGTGACGGCGACCGCCACCCCGGCCCGGTCCTTGCCGGCGGCGCAGTGCATGAGCGCCGGAACGCTGTCCTCGGCCAGCGCGTGCAGCACCCTGCCGTGCTCGGCGGTGCGCTCCACGACCATCGCGCGGTAGGAGTCCGTCATCCGCGCGGCCGCCCTGCCGTCGCCCAGGATGCCGCGGAGCTGCTCGGTGTCCCCGTCGCGCACCATCGTCCAGAAGTCCGCGCCGGCGGCCGGGTCGGAGAGCGGGATGTTGAGGTTGCGCACGCCGGCGAGCGGTATGTCAGGGCCTTCCATGGCCTGGTCGACGGCGTTGCGGAAGTCGAAGACGGTGTGCAGGCCAAGCGATTCGAGGAACTCTGCATCGGTTTCGGTGGCATGCGCCAGATGTCCGCTTCGGTAGAGTCGTCCCGACCTGACCCGACGTCCGTCGAGAGTCGGAAGGCCGCCGACATCGCGGAAGTTGCGTACGCCGGCCAGCTGCGGCTCGGGCGCCCGTCCGGCCGGAGGGGGCGTGGGTATCTGCTGGGTCACGTGGATCCTCCGCATCGTCGCCGGATGTCCGAATTGAGCTGCTTGGGGCCAACGTGCCGCCGTCGGAGGGGAGATCGGGCGCAGCCCCGTGAGCCAGATCATACGGTGACCGTGCGTGCCCGAGGGGAAAACGTGAAAGCCCCGGCCGGAGGGCCTGTTGGCACAAGCGAATGGACACAGGGTGACCGGAATTCCGCCGGAATCGCGTTCCTGTGAATCCGTCAGGTAATTCGCGGCTTGTTCCGCCCCGTCGGACTCGATTACCTTCGCGACCGATCCGGACGGACCGCCTAATCCTGCCGCCGCCCGGAAACCGCACTCGACCATTCACGCGACCGGCAGGAGCGGGGGAACCAGGTAGGCCGCCGTCGCCGGGGTTCCCGCTCCGGAAACGGCTCGGGGTGAAGCCGTGCACGTCCCGCTCGCGGGGCCGTGCCGGCCGGACAGCTCCCGGTCCGAACCCGACAGCTCACCTCGCAGGCGCCGGAGAGGAATCCGCCATGCCGGCAAAGGGCAAGCACCGCCGTCCGAAGTCCCGCTCGATAGCCCGGGGTTTCGCCGCCGCCGGAACCGGAGGCGCCGCGCTCGCGCTCCCGCTGGTCGGCGCCGCCGGCGCCCACGCGGCGCCCGCCGCCACCGCCGCCGCCCCCGCGGTGGCTCCGCAGACCCACTCGGCGGTGCAGGCGCAGCCCGCCGCCGCACCGGCCGCCGCCCCCGCCCCCGCCGTCTACACCGTCGTGCCGGGCGACTGCCTCTCCACCATCGCCGCGGACCGCGGCGTCGAAGGCGGCTGGCAGCAGCTGTACGCCGACAACCGCGAGGCCGTCGGCTCCGACCCGTCCCTGATCCACCCCGGCCTCCGGCTCAGCCTCGGCGCGCCGGGCGCGGCCGGGGCCGCGGCGCCCGCCCCGGCGGAGAAGCCCGCAGCCAAGCCGGCCGGCAAGCCCGCCGCCGCGCCCGGGAAGAAGTCCCCGGCACCGGCGGCGGCAGCCGCCGCCGGCCGGCGCGCCGCCAAGGCCGCGGCCGACCGGCAGGCCGCCGCCCCGAAGGCGCCCGCCCCGCAGGCCGCCGCACCCGTCGCCGCCGGTTCCTTCGTCGCCCCCGTCGGCGGCGGCGTCTCCACCGCGTACAAGATGTCCGGTGCCATGTGGTCCAGCGGCTACCACACCGGCGTCGACTTCGTCGCCGCCTCCGGCACCCAGGTCCGGGCCGTCGGCGCCGGCACCGTCGTCTCCGCGGGCTGGGGAGGCGCGTACGGCAACGAGGTCGTCATCCGGCACGCGGACGGCAAGTACTCCCAGTACGCCCACCTCTCCCAGCTGTCCGTGACCGCCGGCCAGAGCGTCACCGCCGGCCAGGGCATCGGCCTCTCCGGCTCCACCGGCAACTCCACCGGCCCGCACCTCCACTTCGAGATCCGCACCGGCCAGTCCTACGGCTCCGACATCGACCCGCTCGCCTACCTCCGCTCCAAGGGCGTCACCATCTGAGGCCCGCCCCGGGCAGGGGCGGCCGCCGGACCCGTGCGGGGCCGGGACCCGAGGGGGGTCCCGGCCCCGCACGCCTCTATTCCGAACCGACCGGGTGGTATAGATCACGGCCCGTCAACCCCTGCCTACGGTGGCGTAGGTCACGTGGCGCGGTGAAAAATACGGTCTTGTGGCAGTGACGACGATGACAGAGACGACAGCGACCGCACGCAGGACCATCGGCTCGTACACGGCGATCGGGGACAGCTTCACCGAAGGGGTCGGCGACCCCGGGCCCGACGGGAGGTTCCTCGGCTGGGCGGACCGCCTGGCCGTCCTCCTGGCCGACCAGCGGCCCGAAGGCGACTTCCGCTACGCGAACCTGGCGGTACGCGGCCGCCTGCTCGACCAGATCGTGGCCGAACAGGTCCCGCGCGCCAAGGAACTCGCCCCCGACATGGTCAGCTTCTGCGCCGGCGGGAACGACATCATCCGCCCCGGCAGCGACCCCGACGCCGTCGCCGAGCGCTTCGAGGCGGCCGTCGCCGACCTCACCGGCGCCGTCGGCCTCGTCATGATCACCACCGGGTTCGACACGCGCGGCGTGCCCGTCCTCAAGCACCTGCGCGGCAAGGTCGCCACGTACAGCGCGCACGTGCGCGCCATCGCGGACAAGTACGGCTGCCCCGTCCTCGACCTGTGGTCCCTGAAGTCCGTCCAGGACCGCCGCGCGTGGGACTTCGACCGGCTGCACCTCTCGCCCGAGGGCCACACCCGCGTCGCCCTGCGCGCCGCCCAGGTACTCGGCCTCGACGTGCCGACCGACCCCGACCAGCCGTGGCCGCCGCAGCAGCCCCTCAGCTCCGTCGACGCCACCCGCGACAACATCCAGTGGGCCCGCGAGCACCTCGTCCCCTGGATCGGCCGCCGCCTGCGCGGCGAGTCCTCGGGGGACAACGTGGAGGCGAAGCGTCCGGAGCTGCTGCCGCTGTAGTACGGGCGGGCGCGGCGCCGGGCGGCGGGCGCCGGGCGGCCGACGGCGGCGGGAGGGGGAAACCGGATGCCGTCCGTCCGGCGGAATCCTCCGGGGCCGTCGGGCGTTGCCGAGGTGGGGGCCGTGCCCGGCACGGCCCCGCGCCCATCCGCCGCACCCCCAGGAGGCGCCTTGACCGGCTCCCGTCCCCCGCTCGCACAGCTGCGAGCCCTGCGCCCCGAGGCCTTCGGCGCGGACCCGACCGGGTGCGCGAGCTGGACTGGAACGAGACCACCGAGATCGCCGGCCTCTCCTTCACCGCCACCCCGGCCCGCCACTTCTGCGGCCGCGGCCTGCGCAACCAGCAGCACACCCTGTGGGCGTCCTGGGTCGTCGCCGGAGCCGAACACCGGATCTTCCACAGCGGCGACACCGGCTACTTCGACGGCTTCCGCGCCATCGGCGCGGCCCACGGCCCCTTCGACGCCACGATGATCCAGATCGGCGCCTACTCCGAACACTGGCCCGACATCCACATGACCCCGCAGGAGGGCCTCCGCGCCCACCTGGACCTCCAGGGCGGCATCCCCCACGGCGTCCTGCTCCCCATCCACTGGGGCAGCTTCAACCTGGCCCCGCACCCCTGGGCGGAACCGGCGGAGTGGACGGCGGACGAGGCCGAGGAGGCCGGCCAGGCGGCGGCCTTCCCCCGCCCGGGCGAGCCGTTCGAACCGTCGGGCAAGCTCCCGGTCGACCCGTGGTGGCGCGCGATCTCCCACCCGATCGCCCGCCCCTGGCGCCGACTGCGGGCCGCTCCCGCGGCCCCGGCCGAGGCTCCCGGCCGCGATCTCGATTTGGCGGGTGATCGCTGACGTCCGGCGGGGAGAGCCGGGCCGGGTCGCGGCCCTGCCCGGCTCGTCGTCCCACGGTCGCGACCGGGTGCTGTCCCTCGCCGTTCTCACGCTCGACCCGCACGGCCGGCAGACAGGGGCGTTCTCCACTCTCCTCAACCCGGGCTGCGACCCCGGGCCCGTGCACATCCACGGCCTCACTCCCGCCCGTCTCGCAGACGCTCCCACCTTCGAGGAGATCGCGCCGCAGGTCGGAGCACTGCTCGGCAACCGTGTCCTGGTCGCCCACAACGCGCAGTTCGACTACGACTTCCTGGCCCACGAGTTCGCCCGCGCCCGCTCCTGGGTGCCGGTCGGCAGGCGATTGTGCACGCTGGCCCTCAACCGCCTCGTGGGGCCCGCGACACCCGACCTCAGGTTGGGCACTCTTGCCGAGCACTACGGGGTGCGACAGCTGAAGGCCCACGACGCACAGGACGACGTACGGGTGCTCTCCGGCATCCTGCGCGGTTCGTTGAGCGCGGCCGAGCAGCTGGGCCTGTCCCTGCCGCTCCTGAGCTGCCCGCCCCGCCAGGACTACAAGCCGTACGTCCCCAAGACGCCCTGTGCGTACCGCAATCCCGGCCGGCCGGCACCGGGCGGGTCGCTGATGCAGGGCATGAAGGTCGCGATCACCGGGGAGACCCGGGTCTCCCGCGAGGAACTGATCGCCCGCTCGGTGGCTGCCGGGCTGAACGTGACGACCTCCGTCAGCGGCCAGACGAGCGTCGTCGTCACGAACGACCCGGCGGCCGGATCCGCCAAGCTGAACCGCGCCGCGGACGAAGGCGTTCCGATCGTGGACGAGCCGACGTATCTGCGGCTGCTGGAGAGCGTGCGGCCAGGCCAGGCCAAAGGCACGGCCCGGCAGCGCCGCACGGCGGAGGGGCCCGGGAGCCGGCCCGCCGCACCACCTCCGTCGACGCCGAGCCTCCCGGTACAGCGGACCGCTGCGACGGCCTCGTCCACCGCCCTCGCAGGCCGGTCGCTCACCGGGCGCAGGGTCCTCGTCATCGGCGGCACCCACTTCGAGGCGGCCGAGGCACGCGCGCGTGCCGTTGCCCTCGGAGCTTCCGCGGCGGTCAACCTCTCCGCCGGCGTGTCCGACGTCGTCGTGCTGCCCGGCGGCGAAGCGGACCGACGCATGGGCCGCATCACCACGCTCGGTCTCCGCGTCCACGACGCCGACTGGCTCCTCGCGCCCGCCGCGATCACGGACGGACACCAGCCGAACGCGGCAGCGGTACTGGCCCGAGGAGCCGTCATCGACCTGGCCGACACCGGTGCGGCATGGACGGTGGCCGCCACGTGGCGTCAGCAGACCGCCTGCGACGTGGACGTCGTCGCCTTCGCGGTCGACGCGCACGAACAGGTCCGGGGAGACGAGGACTTCATCTTCCACGGCGCTCCCGAGCACCCCGACGGCACCGTGCACCTCGGCACGGACGGTCCGACGGAACAGGCCGTCACCGTCGACCCGGAACGCCTGCCCCTGGAGATCCACCGGGTCGTCATCGCCGCCGCGATCGACGGCGCCGCAACCTTCTCCGACGTCGGGGCCATCGAGATCACAGTCACGAGCGGGATCGGCGCGGCCCCGGCCGCCCGGGCCACCCTCGACGCCGCCACCACCGAGCGCACGATGATCCTCGCCGAGCTCTACCGCCGAGGAGAGGGCTGGCGACTGCGGGCCGTCGGGCAGGGATACGACCACGGCCTCGCCCGCCTTGCCCGCGGCTACGGCGTCGACGTCGCCGCATAGCCGCCACTCCCGGAAACGGTTGGGTCGGCCCCGGGCCTGGTGGAATGCCGTTTGGTAGCGTGGCGGGTGTCGGCTGACCACCGGCAGGTGTGATCGGGGGGACGTGCAGTTTCGCGTGCGCGTGTGTGGTCATGCGCGTTGACGCGCCGTATGCCGGCTCGTGTTTCGTGCCGTGCCTTCCCATGCGGACCTCCCCGTCACTTCGTTGACCGTCCTGTGAACGAGGAGCAAGGCGCGTGAGGAAGAACCGGATGCAGAAGCGGGTTCCGCATGAGGGACTCATGTGGGGGGCCGCCGGATTCTGCGTGCTCGCCGGGCTCGTCGCCCCCCTGTTCGGGGACAGCGCCACCGCCGTCACGGTCCCCTTCGGCGGCGCGGTGAGCATCGTCGGCGGGATCGCCTGGCTCCGCAGGAACCAGGCCGCCTGATACCGGCCCGCGGCCGCCCGAACACCCGCGCACCGCGGATTCGGGCGGCCGTGCGAGCGGTCCACCGGGAGCGGGAAGCACCCCGGTGAACTTTCCCGACTCGTCCTCGACGGCGTGAGGATGCGGTCTAGCGTGGGTACCCGGTGATCAACACCGGGCTCCGGACACCCCGGGGAGCCCGGCCCCACGTAAGAGGACGCCGATGTCCGGACTCCGCCCTGCCCGCCACGCCCCGTCGAGACACGCCGCCGGCGGCCCCGGGCGGCAGATAAGGCCCCAGATGGTGCGCGCGGCCGTGCTGCCCGCCCTCGCAGCCGGCCTCAGCGGAACCGCCGCAGTGATCTTCACCCTGCAGCTCGGCGGCGGCTCCGGACACCGCGACCCGCGCCTGTGGCCCGTCCTCGTCGGCTGCGCCCTGCTCGTCGCCGGCGCGCTCGCGGCCGCCTTCCTCGGCGCCGAGCGCTCCGCCAAGGCCGTCCGCGACCGCTGCGAGGCCCTGCGCCGCTCCAGCGTCCGCGGCCGCCAGGAACTGCGCACGGCCACCGAGCGGCTGGAGCGCGGCGAGGTGCCGAACCGGCCCGTCCGCGGCGGCCCCACCGGCCCGCCTCCCGGCAGCGACCCCGAGCGGGTCGACGAGTTCTGGCTCCTCGCGCAGGAGCTGCGCGGCGCCCGCGAGCAGGCGCACACCGCGCTCGTACGGGTCTCCGGGCCCCCCGCGCCCTCCGACAGCGACCGGAAGGTCGAGGTGTTCATGAACCTCGCCCGCCGGCTCCAGTCCCTCGTGCACCGGGAGATCACGCTGCTCGACGGCCTGGAGGACACCGTCGAGGACCCCGACCTCCTCAAGGAGCTCTTCCACGTCGACCACCTCGCCACCCGGATCCGCCGTCATGCCGAGAACCTCGCCGTGCTCGGCGGCGCCGCCTCCCGCCGCCAGTGGACCCGGCCCGTCGACCTCGGCGAGGTGCTGCGCTCCGCCGTCGCCGAGGTCGAGCAGTACACGCGCGTGAAGGTGGTGCCGCCGGCCGGCGGCACCGTCCGCGGGCACGCCGTCGCGGACGTCGTGCACCTGCTGGCCGAACTCGTCGAGAACGCCACCGTGTTCTCCGCCCCCGACACCGACGTCGTGCTGCGCGCCGAGCGGGTCACCGCGGGCATCGCCGTGGAGGTCGAGGACCGCGGACTGGGGATGCCCGCCGCCGAACTGCACCGGATGAACGCGCTCCTCGTCGACCCCGACCAGGTCAGCGTCCGGCACCTGCTCGCCGACGGGCGGATCGGCCTGTTCGTGGTGTCCGCGCTGGCCCGCCGCCACGGCATCGCCGTCGAGCTCAAGACCAACATCTACGGCGGCCTCGACGCCGTGCTCGTCCTGCCGCAGGAGCTGCTCGGGGCCCAGGCCGCCGGCGCGGGGGAGGGGCAGGGCGGCTCCCGGGCCACCTCCTGGGGCACCGGGAACGGGCCCGTGACCGGGTACGCCACCGGGTACGGCGCTCCGGCCGGTGCGGCCGCGCCGCCGCTGGAGCCCGCACGGGTGGCCGTACCGAGGCCGGAGGCGCCCGCCCCGCGTCCCGCCGCCGCCCCGGCCCCGGTGCCGGCCCCGGCCCCGGTGCCGGCACCGGGGCCGGGG
>NZ_RPSE01000015.1:0-45041 GCF_003949955.1 Streptomyces sp. WAC05292 | reverse complement strand
GGCGGCGGCGGGGCTCGCGCTGGCCGCGCTCGGCGCGGTGGCCGTGTGGCGGATTCCGGCGGGCGGCGGCGGTGCGGCCGCGGATGCGGCGGCCGGTCCGCAGCCGGGGGCGCGGCCGTCGGCCGGGCGGTCGCAGGCGGGTCCGCCGACGCTGATCCGGCAGACGGCGCCGAACCTGGACTCCTGGGATCCGGTGCGGGGCGAGTGCCGCGGGCCGGGGGCGGAGGAGCGGCCGCCGGCGGGGTTGCAGGGTGCGGTCACGCCCGCCGAGCGGGATCCGGAGGGGGAGCTGCGGCCGGGGCGGGTGCGGATCGCGTTCCGGTTGCAGGAGGCGGTGCCGGGGGCGCCCGCGTACCACGTGGCGGTGGTGGTGAAGCCGCCGCACGAGGTGGATGCGCAGGGGCGTTCCACGGGGGTGTCGGACAACCGGCAGCTCGGCTTCGTCGCCCCGGCGCGCGATGTGCACGAGGGGGATGCGGCGCGGTGGAAGTCGGTGGTGTACCCGGACGACTTCTCGATGGAGCTGGACGGCCGGAGGGTGCCCGCTCCGGCGCCGGCGCAGGATTCCGGGGGGTGGACGGTGGTGTTCCGGCACGCCGTCTCGGATACGGAACACAAGAGCGTGTGGTGCCACGGCTTCGACGTGGGTTCGCAAAAGGGATGAATCCGACACGTGTCGGTGAATCCCTGTGAATGTCTGTCCGATGGGGGAGGGTTGACGGGTGCGCAGATTCTGGAAGGTCGGCGGCGGCGCCCTGGCTGTGGTCCTGTGCTTCGTCGCCCTCCTGGTGATCGGCACGTACTCGGCGGCGGCGGGCATCGCGGGCGGCGCCGGCGGCCGCGCGCTCGGGCTCGCGAAGGGCGCCGTTCCGTCGAAGTACCAGGCGCTGGTGCAGAAGTGGGGCGTGCTCTGCCCGACGCTGTCCCCGGCGGTCCTGGCGGCGCAGCTGTACTCGGAGAGCGGCTGGAACCCCACGGTCGTCAGCCCGGCCGACGCGCGGGGCATCGCCCAGTTCATCCCCGGCACCTGGGCCACCCACGGGATCGACGGGGACGGCGACGGGGACCGGGACATCTGGGACCCCAACGACGCGATCCCCTCGGCCGCTTCGTACGACTGCGCGCTCGCCAAGGACGTCGGGAAGGTCCCCGGCGACCCCGTCGCGAACATGCTCGCCGCCTACAACGCCGGCCCCGGCGCGGTGTTCAAGTACCAGGGCGTGCCCCCGTACAAGGAGACGCAGGGGTACGTGAAGGCGATCACGACGCTGGCGAAGAGCTTCGAGCGGCCCGTCGGGCGGGTGGCGCCCTCGCAGCAGGCGGCCGGGGCGATCTACTTCGCGCAGAAGCAGCTGGGCACGCCGTACCTGTGGGGCGGCAACGGAACGCCCGACCAGGACGGGCGGTTCGACTGCTCGGGGCTGACGAAGGCGGCGTACGAGTCGGTGGGCATCACGCTGCCGCGCGTCGCCAACGACCAGTACAACGCGGGGCCGCACCCCTCGCGGGAGGAACTGCTCCCGGGCGACCTGGTGTTCTTCTCCGACGATCTGACGAACTCGCGGGAGATCCGGCACGTCGGGCTGTACGTGGGCGGCGGATACATGATCAACGCCCCGTACACGGGTGCGGTGATCCGCTTCGACAAGATCGACACCCCGGACTACTTCGGGGCCACGCGGGTCACCAAGGACGGGGCCGAGGCCCTGCCCGACCGCACCGCCGACGCGAAGGCCCCGGGCGACACTCCGTGAAGCGCAGGCCCTGAGCTGCGGTGACGCATCACTCTTGGATAACGTTGCCGTGATCATTGCGTGGAGAGGGGAACCGCCCTGCCCGAGCGGGCGTTTCATGGTCACGGGGTGGATCGACAAGGGGGGGTTTCGCGGGGTGCACACACGGGTGCACCCGTAGGGGAACCGAGCAAGAACAAGGGGCCGCATCGCCATGGCTGCACTGGCAACCGGTGGGCCGAACGTGGACGTCAGCCTGCTCCACGACGTCAACGGGCTGGCCCGGCACGTCCCGGCCGCGGTCGACAGGGCCGTCGTCCTGGCCAGTTCGTACGGCATCCCCCTGCTGATGCTGCTCCTCGTGCTGTGGTGCTGGCACGGCGCCCGGCGGCAGGAACCGGCCGCGGCCGCCGAGACGTTCGCCGCCCTGCTGTGGGCGCCGCTCGCCGCCGCCATCGCGCTCGCCGCCAACGTGCCGCTGCGTCAGCTCGTGGGCCGTGAGAGGCCGTTCCGGACGCACGAGGGGCTGCACGTCCTGGAACCGGCCGCGAGCCAGAGCCTGTACTCCTTCGTCAGCGACCACGCCACCCTCACGATGGCCCTCGGCATGGGCCTGTTCCTCGCCCGCCGCCGCGTCGGCCTCGTCGGCATCGGCCTGGCCCTCGCCGAGGGGCTCAGCCGCGTCTACATCGGCGCCCACTACCCCACCGACGTCATCGGCGGGTTCGCCCTCGGCACCGCCGTCGTCCTGGTCCTCGCCCCGCTGGCCATGGCCGCGCTGACGCCCGCGGTGCGCGCGGTCGCCCGCTCCCCGCGGGCCGCCCGGCTCGTACGGGGCCGCCACCTCGCGCGGCCCCGGCCGGTGGAGCTGGGCGGCGAGCGCGCCGCGGTCGGCGGCGGTCTCACCCGCGACAGCGATCTGGCGGCCTGACCCGCGGCACCGCCGCGGCCGGACCCGGCCGCGCGTCAGGGGTGTCCGTAGGAGTCCCACAGGGACATCAGCACCGCCGCCAGCAGGCACAGCCCGGCAATGCCGAAGCACAGCCGCACCGCGGCCGGCCGGTGCCGGGGTGTCACCGCTCGCCGCCCTCGGGGCCGCGGCCGCCCGCCTCCGCGTCCCGCCGGTGGCGCGCCCGCAGCCACAGGCCCGTCGCCAGGGCGGCGGCGCAGGTCAGCCCGACGGCCAGGGCCACGTCGGCCGGGCCGTCGGCCGAGCCGGTCGGCCTCGCCGCGGCCGCGCCCGCGGGCGCGGGCGCGAGGACGAGGAGCAGCGCCCACGCGAGGAGGGCGGCGGCGCGGGATGCGGGTCCTGGCATGCTCCCAGCGCACCCGCGGCCCGGCCGCCCCGCCAGCCGGCCGCCGCCGAACGGGTGACGGCCGCGGTGGGCGGCCGCAGCCGGACGCCCCGGCGAGACCTACGCGGCGCCGTGCTCCGCGGCGTCCCTGCGGGCCAGGTCGCGCGAGCGGCGGGCCGGGCCGCGCCAGCCGCAGCCGCACACCGCCAGGCAGAACGCGCCGCGCTCGGTGGTGGACGCGGCGTGCCCGGGCGGCGGCTCCTGCGCGGCGGGCCGGACGCGGGGGGAGGTCTCGGGCTCGGGGGCGGGCGGCGCCCCGGGGTGCGGATCCACGCCGCCACGGTACCGGCGGCGCGGTGCGCCCGGGAGGCCCGCACCGTGACGGGAGGCCGCGGACCTCGTTAAACCGCAGCAGGTGGGGGCCTCGGACAAGCAGCGGTGATGCGTTGGGGGTTGGCAGGCGATGGTGGTGCACCAGCAGGGGCAGCGGCGCGGCCGCGCGGGCGAGGCGGTGCTCGCCGTCGGCGTGGCCGCGGTGGTCGCCGTGACGAGCGGGTGCGGCGGTTCCGCCGCCGCGGGGGACGACCGGCCCCCGGCGGACCCGGCGGCCGCCGTCAGGGCGGCCCCCGACCGGCTGGCCGCCACCGGGAGCGCACAGGCGCGTACGGCGATGGAGATGGCGACCGGGGGGACCCGGGTCACCATCCGCGGCGAGGGCGGCGTCGACTTCAAGAACCGGATGGGCCAGCTCCTGGTCATGCTGCCCGCCGACGCGGCGGGCAAGGAGGCGCACCAGCCCATCACCGAGCTGCTCGTCCCCGGCGCGCTGTACATGAAGAACCGGGGCGCGGGGGTGCCCGCCGACAAGTGGGTCCGCGTCGACACCACCGCCCTCGCGGACGGGAACCTGGTCACGGGCGGCGCGACCGACCCGCTCGCCGCCGCCGAGCTGCTGCGCGGCGCCCAGGACGTCCGCTACGTCGGCGAGACGGAGCTGGCGGGCACGAAGGTGCGGCACTACCAGGGGACGACGGACATCGGGCGGGCCGCGAAATCGGCCTCCCCGGGGGTCAGGGGGGCATTGGAGGCAGCGGCGAAAGGGTTCACCACGGACACGGTGCCCTTCGACGCGTACCTCGACGAGGAGGGGCGGCTGCGGAAGGTCCGGCACCGCTTCAGCTGGGTCAACAATGGCGTGATCGATGTCTCCTCGACCACGCTGCTCTACGGGTTCGGCACTCCGGTGACCGTCGTATTGCCCGCAAGCAGGGACATTTACGCCGGGAAGATCGCCGAATAGCCGGCGGGAGGCACCGGGTGCCATGCCTTCTGACCATGGCGGGGTATCCGGAAATGGTCCATCCGTGTCATGCGCACACCGCGGTCCCGTCCCTACGCTGGGCGCATCGCAGACCGATGTCCGATGGCGGCAGATCGAGGTGAGACGCGTGACCCCCGTGTGCGGAGCGACGGTGCAGGACCACGTGGCGCTGGCCGAGATCGAACTGTGCGGCGAGCTGATCATCGCCGCGTCCGCCGCCGACGAGGAGCGGCTCAGCCAGGACCGGATCGACGAGGTCCTCATGGGGCTCGGCCTCTAGGACACAGCCCCGGCCGCCGGCCGGGCGGGCCCGTGCCCCCTTCCCGCGGGGCACGGGCCCGCCCCCGGACCGGGCCGGGGGCGGCGGCTCAGGTGCGCAGCAGGCGGGCGATGGCCTTCGTGGCCTCCTCGACCTTGGTGTCGATCTCGCCCCCGCCCTTGACGGCCGCGTCGGCCACGCAGTGCCGCAGGTGCTCCTCCAGGAGCTGGAGCGCGAAGGACTGCAGGGCCTTCGTGCTCGCCGAGACCTGGGTGAGTATGTCGATGCAGTAGACGTCCTCGTCGACGAGGCGCTGGAGGCCGCGGATCTGCCCCTCGATCCGGCGCAGCCGCTTGAGGTGCTCGTCCTTGCGGTGGTGGTACCCGTGCACCGCGTGCGCCTCGGGGGCCGCCGCGGTGCCGGCGCCGGATCCGGAGCTCTCCGCCTCGATGGCCGTCATGGGTCCTCCCGTGGTCCGCGACGAGTCGGGGATACCCCCGACGGGTATAGAATACCGGGCCCCGCGGCCCGGGGCGGGGGCCCGCGGGCCCACTGTGCCTGATGGAGGACACGGAGAACGGCGGGTTAGCCGTGGCCGGAGCGAGCGCCTAGCATCAGGTGACCGAATCCGATGCACCCCGAGGACCACACGTGCGATTTCGTCTGACCCCCAGGGAGACGAGCTTCTACGACATGTTCGCCGCATCCGCGGACAACATCGTCACGGGCTCCAAGCTCCTGATGGAACTGCTCGGAGCGGAGCCACCCGCCCGGGCCGAGATCGCGGAGCGCATGCGGGCGGCCGAGCACGCCGGGGACGACGCCACCCACGCGATCTTCCACCAGCTGAACTCCTCCTTCATCACGCCGTTCGACCGCGAGGACATCTACTCCCTGGCCTCGTCGCTCGACGACATCATGGACTTCATGGAGGAGGCCGTCGACCTGGTCGTCCTCTACAACATCGAGGAGCTCCCCAAGGGCGTCGAGCAGCAGATCGAGGTCCTGGCGCGGGCGGCCGAGCTGACCGCGGAGGCCATGCCGCACCTGCGGACCATGGACAACCTGACCGAGTACTGGATCGAGGTCAACCGCCTCGAGAACCAGGCCGACCAGATCCACCGGAAGCTGCTCGCACAGCTCTTCAACGGCAAGTACGACGCCATCGAGGTGCTCAAGCTCAAGCAGATCGTCGACGTGCTCGAAGAGGCGGCCGACGCGTTCGAGCACGTCGCGAACACGGTGGAGACCATCGCGGTCAAGGAGTCCTGAACCCCGTGGACACCTTCGCTCTGATCGTGACCATCGGTGTCGCGCTCGGCTTCACGTACACCAACGGGTTCCACGACTCGGCGAACGCGATCGCGACCTCGGTCTCGACCCGGGCGCTGACCCCGCGCGCCGCCCTCGCGATGGCCGCGGTGATGAACCTCGCCGGCGCCTTCCTGGGCAGCGGCGTCGCCAAGACGGTCAGCGAGGGGCTCATCGAGACCCCGCACGGCGCCACGGGGATGTGGATCCTCTTCGCCGCGCTCGTCGGTGCGATCGTCTGGAACCTGATCACCTGGTACTTCGGCCTCCCCTCGTCCTCCTCGCACGCCCTCTTCGGCGGCATGGTGGGTGCGGCGCTCGCCGGCGGGATCGGGGTCATCTGGTCCGGCGTGGTCGAGAAGGTCGTCATCCCGATGTTCCTCTCGCCGCTGGTCGGCCTGCTCGTCGGCTACCTGGTGATGGTCGCGATCATGTGGATCTTCCGGCGGGCCAACCCGCACAAGGCCAAGCGGGGCTTCCGCATCGCGCAGACCGTCTCGGCGGCCGCCATGGCGCTCGGCCACGGCCTCCAGGACGCGCAGAAGACGATGGGCATCGTGGTGATGGCCCTCGTGATCGCGGACGTCGAGGAGGCGGGCGCGCCGATCCCCGTGTGGGTCAAGATCGCGTGTGCGGTCATGCTGTCGCTGGGTACGTACGCGGGCGGCTGGCGCATCATGCGCACCCTCGGCCGCAAGATCATCGAGCTGGACCCGCCGCAGGGCTTCGCCGCGGAGACCACCGGCGCCTCGATCATGTACACGGCCTCGTACCTGTTCCACGCGCCGATCTCCACGACCCACGTGATCACCTCGGCGATCATGGGTGTGGGGGCGACCAAGCGGGTCAACGCGGTCCGCTGGGGCGTCGCCAAGAACATCATCCTGGGCTGGTTCATCACCATGCCGGCCGCGGCGCTCGTGGCGGCGGTGTGCTTCTGGCTGGTCAACCTGGCCGTCGGCTAGCGGCGGCGGCACGGGCCCCCGGGCCCGGAGGCGAGAAAGGGCCGGCTCCCCCACGCGGGGGGAGCCGGCCCTTCGCCTTGCGGTGGCACCGCCATGCAGCACCGCAGGGCGGCTCAGCCGAACCGGCCCGAGATGTAGTCCTCGGTCGCCTGGACGGACGGGTTGGAGAAGATCCGGTCGGTGTCGTCGATCTCGACGAGCTGCCCGGGCCGGCCGACCGCCGCGAGGTTGAAGAAGGCGGTGCGGTCCGAGACGCGGGCCGCCTGCTGCATGTTGTGCGTCACGATGACGATCGTGAAGCGCTCCTTCAGCTCGCCGATCAGGTCCTCGATGGCCAGGGTGGAGATCGGGTCCAGGGCCGAGCAGGGCTCGTCCATCAGGAGGACCTCCGGCTCGACCGCGATGGCGCGGGCGATGCACAGGCGCTGCTGCTGGCCGCCGGAGAGGCCGGAGCCGGGCTTGTGCAGCCGGTCCTTGACCTCGTTCCACAGGTTGGCGCCCCGCAGGGACCGCTCGACGATGTCGGACAGGTCCTGCCGGCGGTGGCCGCCGTTCAGGCGCAGGCCCGCCGCCACGTTCTCGAAGATCGACATGGTGGGGAAGGGGTTGGGGCGCTGGAAGACCATGCCGACCGTGCGGCGGACGGCGACCGGGTCGACGCCGGGGCCGTAGAGGTCCTCGTCGTCCAGGAGCACCTTGCCCTCGACGCGGCCGCCGGGGGTGACCTCGTGCATCCGGTTCAGGGTGCGCAGGAAGGTGGACTTGCCGCAGCCGGAGGGGCCGATGAAGGCGGTCACGGAGTGCGGCTCCACGGTCATCGAGATGTCGTCGATGGCCTTGTGGGTGCCGTAGAAGGCGGAGAGGCCGCTGACGTCGATTCGCTTGGCCATGAGGGTCACTTCGCTTTCGTGCGGTCGCTCAGCGACCGGTCTTCGGGGCCTTCCAGCGGGCGATGCCGCGGGCCACCAGGTTGAGGATCATGACGAAGGCGATCAGGACGAGCGCTGCGGCCCATGCCCGGTCGTAGGAGGCGTCGCTGCCGACCTTGTACTGCTCCCAGATGTAGAGGGGGAGCGAGGACTGGGCGCCTTCGAAGGGGTTGCCGTTGATCAGCTGGGAGCCGAAGACCAGCAGCATGATCGGGGCGGTTTCGCCGGCGATGCGGGCGACGGCCAGCATCAGGCCGGTGGAGATGCCGCCGAGGGCGGTCGGGAGGACCACCTTGAGGATCACGCGCCACTTCGGCACGCCGAGGGCGAGGGCGGCCTCGCGCAGCTCGTTCGGGACCAGCTTGAGCATCTCCTCGGTGGAGCGGACCACCACGGGCATCATCAGGATCGACAGGGCCATCGCGCCGGCGAAGCCGGAGGGGCCGAAGCCGAGCATCAGGTTCCAGGTCGTCAGGATGAACAGGCCGGCGACGATGGAGGGGATGCCGGTCATGACGTCGACGAAGAACGTGACGGCCTTGGCGAGCCGGCCCTTGCCGTACTCGACCAGGTAGACGGCGGTCAGCAGCCCGATGGGGGCGGCGATCAGGGTCGCCAGGGCGACCTGCTCGATCGTGCCGAGCAGGGCGTGGTAGACGCCGCCGCCCGGTTCGAAGCCGGTCACGCCGTTCATGGAGTGCGTCAGGAAGTGGCCGGTCAGGACCTTCACGCCGCGGCTCACGGTGGTCCAGAGCAGCGAGACGAGCGGGATGACGGCGAGGAGGAAGCAGACCCAGATCACGGAGGTCGCGACGCGGTCCTTGGCCTGGCGGGTGTTCTCGACGACCGCGCTGGAGCCGTAGGTGCCGGCGATGAAGAGGAGCGCGGCGATGAGGCCCCACTGGACCTTGCTCTCCAGGCCGAAGGCGAGGCCGGCGGCGCAGCCGAGCAGGGTGGAGAGGACGGCGGTGGCGGCGGGCGCCCAGCGGGGGAGGCCGCCCCGGGTGAGGCTGCCGCGGGCGCGGGTTCCGCGGGCCCGGACGGGGCGCTGGTCCTGGATTGCGTGGCTCATCAGGCGTTCGCCCCCGAGTACTCCTTGCGGCGCGCGATGATCATGCGTGCGGCGCCGTTGACCAGCAGGGTGAGGAGGAAGAGGACCAGGCCGGAGGCGATGAGGGCGTCGCGGCCGAACTCGTTGGCCTCGTCGAACTTCGCGGCGATGTTCTGGGCGAAGGTGCCGCCGCCCGGATCGAGGAGGTGCCCGGAGATCAGGAAGCTCGGGGAGAGCACGGTGGCGACGGCCATGGTCTCGCCGAGGGCGCGGCCGAGGCCGAGCATGGAGGCGGAGATGACGCCGGAGCGGCCGAAGGGGAGGACGGCCATCCGGATGACCTCCCAGCGGGTCGCGCCGAGGGCCAGGGCGGCCTCCTCGTTCATGCGCGGGACCTGGAGGAAGACCTCGCGGCTGACGCTCGTCACGATCGGCAGGATCATGATCGCGAGCAGGATGCCGACGGTGAAGAGGGAGCGGGCGACGCCGGGCTGGGACTTGTCGAAGACGTAGGTCCAGCCGAGGTACTCGTCGAGCCAGAGGTTGAGTCCGGCGAGCTGCGGCACGAGGAAGAGCGCGCCCCAGATGCCGTAGATGATCGACGGCACCGCGGCCAGCAGGTCGACGACGTAGCCGAGCGGGGCGGCCAGCTTCCGCGGCGCGTAGTGCGAGATGAAGAGGGCGATGCCGACGGCGATCGGGACGGCGATGGCCATCGCGATGACCGAGCTGACGACGGTGCCGAAGAGCAGGACGGCGATGCCGAAGACGGGCGGGTTCGCTGAGGCGTTCCAGTCGAAGGTGGTGAGGAAGTTGCCCTCGTTCTGCGACAGGGCGATGGCGGCCCGGTAGGCGAGGAACACGGCGATCGACGCCATGATCACCAGGAGCAGGATCCCGGAGCCCTTGGAGAGCCCGGAGAAGACGGCGTCACCGGCGCGGCCGGCGGTCTTCCTGCTCGCGGAGACAGGCGGTGGCGTGTCTGTCGGGGTGCGTGTGGTGGTAGCCATGGTCTTTCCGGTCTGGACGGGGGACGTGCCCCCTGGCGGCGGTGCACCGGATCCCCCCGCTGGCGGGGGGAGGGGCCGCGGGGCCCGGGCGGCCGGCGGTGCGGCCTTGCCCGGGGCTCCGGGGCTCAGGGGTTCAGGACAGCGAGTTGACGACCTCGCGGACCTTGCCGTTGATCTCGGCGGGGATCGGGGCGTAGCCGTGCTCCGAGAGGAGCTTCTGCCCGGCGTCGGAGGCGGTGTAGCCGAGGAAGGACTTCACGGTCGGGAGGGTCTCGGCCTTGTTGCCCTTGTCGCAGACGACCTCGTACGTCACCAGGACGATGGGGTAGGCGCCCTCGGCCTTGGTGGTGTAGTCGAGCTTGAGGGCGAGGTCGGAGCCGGTGCCGGTGATCTTCGCGGCGGCGATGGCCTTGGATGCGCTGTCGGCGGAGGCCTTGACCGGGGCCGGGGCGCCGGTGTTCAGGTCGACCGTCTTGATGTTCTGGGCGGTGGCGTAGGACAGCTCGAAGTAGCCGATGGCGCCGTCGACCTGCTTGACCTGGGTGGCGACGCCGGAGGAGCCGGAGGCGCCGAGGCCGCCGGGGGCGGGCCACTTCTTCGCGGCCTCGTGGGGCCAGGCGTCGGGGGCGGCGGCCTTGAGGTACTTGCCGAGGTTCTCGGTGGTGCCGGAGTCCTCGGAGCGGTGGAAGTGCTGGATCGCCGTGGACGGCAGGGCGACGCCGGGGTTCAGCTTCTTGATCGCCTCGTCGTCCCACTTCTTGATCTTGTCGTTGAAGATGTTGGCGATCGTCGCGGCGTCGAGGTTCAGCTTGTCGACGCCGGAGAGGTTGTAGCCGATGGCGATCGGGCCGCCGACCATGGGCAGGTTGATCGCCTGGCCGCCCGTGCAGATCTTCTTCGACTCCTCGACCTGCTCCGGCTTGAGCGCCGAGTCGGAGCCGGCGAAGCCGACGCTGCCCTGGTTGAAGGCGACGATGCCCTCGCCGGAGGAGGACGACTTGTAGTTGACCTCCACGCCGGAGCAGGCGGCCATGTAGTTCTTGACCCACAGGTCCACCGCGTTCTTCTGGGCGGAGGAGCCGGAGGCGAGCAGTTTGCCCTTCGCACCGTCGCACTTGATGTCGCCCGCGGCCGCCGACGGCTTGCCGCTGGCGTTGGCGCCGGTGCCCGTGTTGTCGTCCGAGCCGCACGCCGTGAGGACCAGGGCGCCGGACACCACAAGCGCGCCGAGGGCGGAGGCACGAAGCATGTTCTTGCGCTGAAGCTTCACTTTCGGGTGTTCCTTCCAGAAGCCGCCGGCCGCTTTCGGTATCGGGGCGGCGTGCGAAGAGGACTACGTCTGCGGGCAGGGTGCCGTTGGATCCGGCCAGTGGCGCGCTGGGCGCACTTCCGAAATTAGGCAGATCAGGTGAAGCCATCAACGGGAGGGAATGAACGGGAGGTGAACCTCGCCGGACGGCCGGGTGCGGCGCCCGCGCGACGGCGCGCGGGGCCTGGGCGGCGCCCGGATCCGGCCGGAAATCGACCCTCCCGCCCACGGGCGGTCAGGCGGGGGCGGGGGCCGGGTGCCAGATGCGGTGGAAGGCGCGGCGGGCGGACTGCGCCTCGTGGCGCTGGTCGGCGTGCAGGACGCCCAGCGCGTACGCCGTCGCGGGGGTGATGCGCGGGGTGCGGGCAGCGGCCGCGGAGGCGGCGGCCGCCTCCGCGGCGTCCCCGTGGCGGGCGAGGACTCCGCCCGCCGCGGCCAGCGGGGCCACGTCCTCGCCGAGCGCCTCGCGGGCGTAGCGGTGGAGGCGCAGCAGGTGGCGCACCTCCTGCCAGGAGCCGTCCTGCCCCGTGTCGTACGGGGGCGCCTGCACGGGCGGCGGGAGGGCGGCGACGGCCGCGGCGAGCCGGGCCCGGACCCTCTCGGCCTGCGGGAGGAGGACGTCCGCGGCGGGGCCCCGGGCGGCGGCCGGGTCGAGCGGCACCTCGGAGGCCAGGACGGCGACCGCGTCCGCGACGGCGTGGAAGCGGGACGAGCCCATCGCCTGCAGGGCCGCCGCGTGGGCGCGGGTCCGGGCGGGCGCCAGCTGCCGCTCCAGCAGCGCGGCCGCCCGCGCCGGGCCGGCGGCGAGTCCGCCCGGGCCGGTCGCCGGTCCGCCCGCGGGGCCGCCCGGCCGCTCGGGGGAGCCGGAGAGCCGGTGCAGGGCGTCCAGGAGCCGGGCCGGCAGGGCGGCGGTCGCGTGCTCCTCGGCCAGCACCGCGGACAGCCAGGCCAGCTCGCCGCGCAGGCCGTCGGCCCAGGCGGTGTCGGTGACCGCGCGGAAGGCGGCGAGGGACCCGGCGATCCGGCGGGCGGCGCCGCGCAGGCCGCGGGCCGCCTCGGCGGCGTCGGCCGCGGCGGCCCCGCCCGCAGGAGCGGATCCCGCGGCTTCGGCGTGCAGCCGCAGGGCGCGCAGGAAGGCGACGGCCTGGGTCCGCAGGTACGCGCCGAGCACGTCGCCCGCGAGGGCCCCGCCGCTTCCGTAAGCCGTCGGGTCAGGGTTTGGCAGAGCCACGCCGGCGCCTCCGGGCGTCTATGAGCATCTCCTGGACGTGCCGCAGCGGCTGGCCCTCGTGGTCGGTGCTGTGCCTCGTCCACTCGCCGTCCGGGCCCAGGTGCCAGGAGGAGGTGGAGTCGGACATGCCGGTCTCCAGCAGCCGGTCCAGGGCGGAGCGGTGCGCGGGGTCGGCGACCCGGACCAGTGCCTCGATGCGGCGGTCGAGGTTGCGGTGCATCATGTCGGCGCTGCCGATCCACACCTCCGGTTCGCCGCCGTTGCCGAAGGCGAAGACCCGGGAGTGCTCCAGGAAGCGGCCGAGGACGGAGCGGACCCGGACGTTCTCCGAGAGCCCCTCCACGCCGGGGCGGACGGCGCAGATGCCGCGGACCCAGATGTCGACGGGGACCCCGGCCCGGGAGGCCCGGTAGAGGGCGTCGATGAGGGCCTCGTCGACGATGGAGTTCACCTTGATCCGCACGTACGCGGGGCGGCCGGCCCGGTGGTGGGCGGCCTCCTTGTCGATGCGGGCGATCAGCCCGTCGCGCAGGGAGCGGGGGGCGACGAGGAGGCGGCGGTAGGTCTCGCGGCGGGAGTAGCCGGAGAGCCGGTTGAAGAGGTCGGAGAGGTCCGCGCCGACCTGCGGGTCGGCGGTGAGCAGGCCGAGGTCCTCGTACAGGCGGGCCGTCTTGGGGTGGTAGTTGCCGGTGCCGACGTGGCTGTAGCGGCGCAGGGTCTCGCCCTCCTGGCGGACGACGAGCGACAGCTTGCAGTGGGTCTTGAGGCCGACGAGGCCGTAGACGACGTGGCAGCCGGACTCCTCCAGCTTGCGTGCCCACTTGATGTTGGCCTGCTCGTCGAAGCGGGCCTTGATCTCGACGAGGACGAGGACCTGCTTGCCGGACTCGGCCGCGTCGATCAGGGCGTCGACGATGGGCGAGTCGCCGGAGGTGCGGTACAGCGTCTGCTTGATGGCGAGGACGTCGGGGTCGGCGGCCGCCTGCTCCAGGAAGGCCTGGACGGAGGTGGAGAAGGAGTCGTACGGGTGGTGCAGGAGGACGTCCCGCTCGCGCAGTGCGGCGAAGATGTCCGGGGCGGACGCGGACTCGACCTCGGACAGGTCGCGGTGGGTGCCGGCGACGAACTTGCGGTACTTCAGCTCGGGCCGGTCCAGCGAGGCGATCCCGAAGAGGCCGGTCAGGTCCAGCGGCCCGGGCAGCGGGTAGACCTCGGCGGCGGAGATGTTCAGCTCCTGCACGAGGAGGTCCAGGACGCCGGGGTCGATGGACTCCTCGACCTCCAGGCGGACCGGCGGGCCGAAGCGGCGCCGCATGAGCTCCTTCTCCAGGGCCTGGAGCAGGTTCTCCGCGTCGTCCTCCTCGACCTCCAGGTCCTCGTTGCGGGTGACGCGGAACATGTGGTGCGCGAGCACCTCCATGCCGGGGAAGAGCTCCTCCAGGTGCGCGGCGATGACGTCCTCCAGCGGGACGTACCGCTGCGGGGAGGCCTCCAGGAAGCGGGGCAGCAGCGGCGGCACCTTGACGCGGGCGAAGTGCCGGTGCCCGCTGACGGGGTTGCGGACGACGACGGCCAGGTTCAGCGACAGGCCCGAGATGTACGGGAACGGGTGCGCGGGGTCCACGGCCAGCGGGGTCAGCACGGGGAAGATCTGGTTGCGGAACAGGGTGAAGAGGCGGGCCTGCTCCTTCTCGGCGAGGTCGGGCCACCGGATGAGGTGGATGCCCTCCTCGGCGAGCTGGGGGGCGACGTCGTGCTGGAAGCAGGCGGCGTGCCGGGCCATGAGCTCGCGCGAGCGGGTCCAGATCAGGTCGAGGACCTCGCGGGGCTGGAGGCCGGAGGCGGACCGGGTGGCGACGCCGGTGGCGATGCGGCGCTTGAGGCCGGCGACGCGGACCATGAAGAACTCGTCGAGGTTGCCGGCGAAGATGGCCAGGAAGTTCGCCCGCTCCAGCAGCGGGGTCGTCGGGTCCTCGGCCAGTTCCAGGACCCGCTCGTTGAAGGCCAGCCAGCTGCGCTCCCGGTCGAGGAACCGGTCGGCGGGCAGTTCGCCGCCGTCCTTCTCCTCGTAGGAGTCGAGGTCGCCGTCGATGTCGGGGCCGAGATCGTGTTCGAGTCCGGCGCGCGGGCGGTGCGCGGCGATGGAGCCGAGCCGGGCGGGCGCGGCGGGCTGCCCGGCGGGTGCCGCGGCGGACGGGTGCGACGGGTGCTGGGCGGGGACCTCGGTGGGGCCTGCGCTGGGCTGGTGGCTCATGACTCCATTCTTCCGCGCGGACGCCAGGTCAGGCGCGTCGGAGGGGGGCGGTGTGGGCCGGAGTCGGGACTGCATGCCGGGAGGTTCGCAAGCGTGTCTTAAGCACCGGTGAACGGGGCATGGCGGCCGGGGTCCGGATGGGTGTGCGTACGCCGGATTCGCTCCGGAATGCACCCGTCCGGAGCAGCGGGGGGTCCCGGTGCTCCGGACGGTCGTGGACGGCGAGGCCCTGCGGCGGCGGCCGGCGGTGCGGGGCGGCGTTCAGCTTTCGGTGCGGTACATGAGGTCGACCTCGTGCGTGCTGAAGCCGAGGCCCTCGTACACGGCGAGGGCGGCCGGGTTGTCGGCGTCCACGTAGAGCATCGCCGTCGGCAGGCCGGCGGCGGCGAGGTGGTGCAGGCCGACCGCGGTCAGCGCCTTGCCGAGGCCGCCGCCCTGCGCGCCGGGCAGCACGCCGACGACGTAGACCTCGCCGAGCCCCTCCGCGGCGTGGACCTTCGTCCAGTGGAAGCCGACGATCTCGCCCTCGCGTTCGGCGAGGAAGAAGCCCTTCGGGTCGAACCACGGCTGGGCGATGCGGTCGTCCAGGTCGCGCTGGGTGAGCGAGCCCTGCTCGGGGTGGTGGGCGAACGCGGCGGCGTTCGCCGCGAGCCAGGCGGCGTCGTCCTTTCCGGGGACGAAGGTGCGGACGGTGACCCCGGAGGGCAGGGCCGGTTCCGGCAGCGGCGGCGAGCCGGCGCCGAGCGGGCGGCGCAGCTGGCGCAGCTCGCGGAAGAGGGTCAGCCCGAGGACCTGGGCGAGGTGCCGGGCGGCCGACTTGCCCCCGTGTGCCCACACCCGGATGCGTTTGCCGGAGGCGGCGAGGAGGGCCTGGCCCAGCGCCCGGCCGTGGCCGCGCCCGCGGAGTGCGGGGTGGACGACGAGCTCGGCGGCGGGCGCCTCCACCGGGTCGGTGTCCTCCAGTTGGCCGTAGCCCGCGAGCCGCCCCTTCTCGGTGAGCAGGAAGTGGCGGATGCCCTCGCGGGGCCCGCCGCGCAGCTGGAGCCGGCCCTGCTCGGAGACGGCGGTGGTGCCGTCGGTGAGGGCCGCGTCCTCGATGAGGCCGACCACGGCGTCGGCCTGCTCTGCCGTCAGTTCGTCGAGGGTCTCGATCCGGCGGCCCGGTTCCAGGGCCGCTGCTGCGTCGTCAGTCATGCTCCGAGCCTACGGCGGACGGGGCCGCCGGCGCTGGCGCGCCGGCGGGGGCGGCGCGGGGGCGTGGCCGGTATCGGCCGTCCGGGGCGGCGAAGGCGTGTGTGACGAGCGAGATACCTCCCACCCCTGTTCGTGCTACGCGCGTTGACCTTAGGCTGCGCCCCGACCTCCCAAGATTCGCCGCTGTTCATAAGGGGACGAAATGTCAGCGACGCCACAACGGCACCGGCGCAACCGCCGTTTGACCCTCATTGCCGTGGCCGTCACGGCCGCTTCCGGCGCGATGGTCGCCGCCGCCCTTCCGGCAGGTGCCGCCGGTGCGGGCAAGGACCGCACCGTGGACGTGCAGCTGCTGTCGTTCAACGACTTCCACGGCACCCTGGAAGCCCCGCAGGGCTCCTCCGGCACCGTGACCGAGCGTCAGGCGGACGGCACCACGAAGGCCGTCCCGGCCGGCGGTGTCGAGTACCTGGCGACCAGCCTGCGCGAGGCCCGCAAGGGCAAGAAGTACTCCGTCACCGCCGCGGCGGGCGACATGATCGGCGGCAGCCCGATGCTGTCGGGCCTCTTCCACGACGAGCCGACCATCGAGGCGCTCAACAAGCTCGACCTGGACGTCACCAGCGTCGGCAACCACGAGTTCGACGAGGGCCGCGCCGAGCTGCGCCGCATGGTGTACGGCGGCTGCCACCCGGACGAGGGCTGCTACGAGATGGGCAAGGAGTTCACGGGCTCCGAGTTCCCCTACCTCGCGGCGAACGTGACGGACGAGAAGACCAAGCGTCCGATGATGTCCCCCACCTTCGTGTGGAAGAAGGGGGACGTGAAGATCGGCTTCATCGGCGTCACCCTGGAGGGCACGCCGGACGTCGTGACGGCCGAGGGCGTCAAGGGCCTGAAGTTCAACGACGAAGTCGAGACGATCAACAAGTACGCGGCCGAGCTGAACAAGCAGGGCGTGAAGTCGATCGTCGCGCTGATCCACGAGGGCGGCCTGCCCGCGAGCGGCGCCTACAACTACGACTGCAACGTGCCGGGCGCCGGCGCCGGCATCTCCGGCGCGATCGTCGACATCGCGAAGAACGTGGACGCGAAGGTCGACGCGCTGGTCACGGGCCACACCCACCAGGCGTACGCCTGCAACATCCCGGACCCGGCGGGCAACCCGCGCACGGTCACCTCGGCGGCCTCGCTGGGCCGGCTGTTCACCGAGACCACCCTGAAGTACGACCTGAAGACCAAGGACATCGTCCGCACGGCCGTGTCGTCGCCGGCGCCGGTCAACAAGGTCGTCACGCGTGACGTGGCCAAGGCCCCGGACATGACCGAGCTGATCAACCGCTGGCAGACCCTCGCGGCGCCGATCGCGAACCGCCCGATGGGCTACATCGCGGGCGACATCCCGGGCCGCGGCCTGGACGCGCCGGAGAAGCCGCTCGGCGACCTGATCGCGGACGCGCAGCTGGAGGCCACGGCCGCCGCGGACAAGGGCGGCGCGCAGCTGGCCCTGATGAACCCGGGCGGCATCCGCTCGGACCTGGCCTTCAAGGCCGCGGGCGAGGAGGGTGACGGCGTCGTCACCTACGGCGAGTCGTACACGGTCCAGCCGTTCAACAACATGCTGAACGTCGTGGACCTGACCGGCGCGCAGCTGATCACGGCGCTGCAGCAGCAGGTCAGCGGCCCGCTCAACGGGGCCAGCCCGAAGATCCTCCAGGTCTCGAAGGGCTTCACGTACACCCTGGACATGACGAAGTCGGGCGCCGACCGGATCGTCGTGGACTCGATCAAGCTGAACGGTGCGCCGATCGACCCGGCGAAGACCTACCGCGTCGTGATGAACGAGTTCCTCGCGGGCGGCGGCGACGGCTTCGGCGTGCTGAAGGAGCACAAGAACAAGCTGGTCGGCGTCTCCGACCTGGACGCCTTCAACGCCTACCTGGCGAAGTCGACGGCGGCGAGCCCGATCGCCCCGCCGGCGGCGAACCGCATCACCGTCGTGAAGTAGGGCGCGCGAGCGCCGGCGGCATCCCGCCGCACCGCACGCCCGAGGGGGCGGCGGGCCATCCGGCCCGCCGCCCCCTCGCGGCGTTCCCCGGCCGGCCCGACTTCCTTGCCCGGCAGGGGAGTTCGCGCCGAATCGGAGGCTACCGGCGGGTAGTGGACGCGGCCGCCGCACGCGATAATCCGGTCACCACCGGACGGGCACAGGGGGCGGGCATGGCATTGCGGCGTCGGGCATTTCTCACGGGGGCGGTCGCGGCGGGTGCGGGCGCCGCCCTGTCCGCCCTGACGGCGGCCCCGGCCGCCGCGCGGACCCTCGGAACCCGCGACTGGATGGCCGGGCTCGGCGACGCCACCGCCCTGCAGCGGATGACCATCCCCGGCACCCACGACTCCGGCGCCCGGCAGGGCGGCTTGTACGTCGCCTGCCAGAACACCTCGATCGCCGAGCAGCTCCAGGCGGGCATCCGCTTCCTCGACGTCCGCTGCCGGGTGACCGGCGGCTCCTTCGCCATCCACCACGGCTCCTTCTACCAGGGCCTGATGTTCGGGGACGTCCTCGGCGCCTGCGCGGCGTTCCTCGCCGCGAACCCCTCCGAGACCGTCCTGATGCGGGTCAAGCAGGAGTACTCCGCCGAGAGCGATGCCGTCTTCCGCGCCGTCTTCGACGACTACCTCGACAACCGCGGCTGGCGGCCCCTCTTCCGCATCGCGGACGCGCTGCCGTCCCTCGGCCAGGCTCGCGGCAGGGTCGTGCTCCTCGCCGACAACGCCGGCCTGCCGGGGCTGCGCTACGGGGACGGAGGCGTCTTCGACGTCCAGGACGACTACATGGCCGAGCCCTTCGCCAAGCGCCGCCGGATCGAGGACCACTTCCGGCGGGCCGTCGCCCAGCCCGGCAAGCTGTTCGTCAACTACACCAGCACCTCGGCCTACCTGCCCCCGCGCTGGAACTCCGACCGGCTGAACCCGCAGGTCCACGCGTTCGTCGACGGCGCGGAGATGACGGGCCGGACGGGCCTCGGGATCGTCCCGATGGACTTCCCGAACACCCGCCCCGGCCTGGTCGAGTCACTCATCCGGCACAACTGACGGCCGGCCCGCCGCCTGCGGGGCGGAAGCCGGAGGCGGGGTGGGCGCGCCCGGGATGCGCAGCACCGCCTCCGTGCCCGGCCCGCCGTCCGCGGGGGCCCGCAGTCGCACGGTGCCGCCGGCGCGCTGGGCCGTCCGCGCCACGATCGACAGGCCCAGCCCGCTGCCGGGCAGCGCCCGCGCGGACGGCGAGCGCCAGAACCGCTCGAAGACGTGCGGGAGGTCCTCCGGCGGGATGCCGGGCCCGCGGTCCCGTACGGTCAGCGCGCCCGCCCGCAGCGCGACCTCCACACGGGCGCCCGGCGGGCTGAACTTGACCGCGTTGTCCAGCAGGTTCACCACCGCCCGCTCCAGGGCGGCGGCCTCCCCGCGCACGTACCAGGACTCCAGTGCGGTCTCGAACTCCAGCTCGGGGCCCCGCAGCCGGGCCCGGGCCAGGGCGCTGCGCGCCACCTCGTGCAGGGCGACCACCTCCAGCCGGGCCGGCGGCGCCGCGTCCGTGCGGGAGAGCTCCTGGAGGTCGCCGATCAGCGCGGCCAGCTCCGCGGTCTGCGCCTTCACCGAGGCGATCAGCTCGCGGCGGTCCTCGGCGGGGAGGGCGCGGCCGGTCTCCTCGCTGCGCGCCAGCAGTTCGACGTTGGTCCGCAGCGAGGTCAGCGGGGTGCGCAGTTCGTGGCCGGCGTCCGCGATGAGGCGGGACTGGCGCTCCCGGGAGGAGGCGAGCGCCGCCGTCATGGAGTTGAACGACCGCGACAGGCGGGCGATCTCGTCCTCGCCCTCGTCGGGGATCCGCACGGTCAGGTCCTCGGTGCGGGCGATGTGCTCGACGGCCCCGGTCAGCTCGTCGACCGGGCGCAGCCCCGTCCGGGCGACCCACAGCCCGGCCGCTCCGGCTCCGACGACGCCGATGCCGGACACCAGCACCAGGACCCACGTCAGCGTGGACAGCGGCTTGTCGATGTCGGCGAGCGGCTTCGCGATGGAGATCGCGAAGACCTTGGTGTCGGGGCCGGCCTGCGCCTGGAGGGTGTAGACCCGCATCCGGCTGCCGTCGGCGGCCACCGCGTCGTGCAGGACGTTCGGCCGGCGGGCGGCGGCGACCTCCCGGTCGGCCTGGGTGACGGGCAGGTCGGTGCGGCCGGCGACCCAGCAGTGGGCGCCGCTCGCCAGGACGATCTGCACGGTCGCGCCCAGGTTTCCGGCGATGTCCCGGGAGGGGCGGGCCGGGCCGGTCGCGCAGATGCCGTCGTCGAGGGTCCGTACGACTTCCCGCGACGGGTTGGTCGCGACCAGCGACCGGTCGAGCTGCTCGAGCAGCTGGGTGCGGACCATCACCCACGACACGGCGGCGACGGCGGCGACGGCCACCGCCACGGCGACCGCGGTGAGCAGCGCGAGCCGCGAGCGCAGCGGCAGTCGGCGGAACCGGTCGGCGGGGCTCATTCCGGGGCCCCTCCGTCCCCCGGTCCGGGGGCGCGCAGCACGTAGCCGACTCCGCGCACGGTGTGGACGAGGCGGGGCTCGCCGCCGGCCTCGGTCTTGCGGCGCAGGTACATCACGTACACGTCGAGGGAGTTGGAGCTCGGTTCGAAGTCGAAGCCCCACACGGTCTTGAGGATCTGCTCGCGGGTGAGGACCTGCCGCGGGTGGGTCAGGAACATCTCCAGCAGTGTGAACTCGGTGCGGGTCAGCTCCACCGGCCGGCCGGCGCGGGTGACCTCGCGGGTGGCGGGGTCCATCCGCAGGTCCCCGAAGGACAGGACGTCCTCGGGCGGGGCGGCGGCGCCCGCGCCGTTCGCGGCGGCGTACGCGCTGCGCCGCAGCAGGGCGCGGACCCGGGCGAAGAGCTCGTCGAGCTCGAACGGCTTGACGAGGTAGTCGTCGGCGCCGGCGTCGAGGCCGGTGACCCGGTCGCCGACGGTGTCGCGGGCGGTCAGCATCAGGATCGGGGTGGTGTTCCCGGCGGCGCGCAGCCGCCGGGCGGCGGTCAGGCCGTCCATGCGGGGCATCTGGATGTCCAGGACGATCAGGTCGGGGGGCGAGGCGGCCGCCTTGTCGAGGGCGTCGAGGCCGTCGACGGCGGTCTGCGCGGCGTAGCCCTCGAAGGCGAGGCTGCGGCGCAGGGCCTCCCGCACGGCCGGCTCGTCGTCGACGACGAGGATGCGCTGCGGTTCGCCTTCGGCGGGAATCATCTCGTGGCCCCCAGGGGTGCTCGGCGCTTCGGTGGCCCCGGCGGTCGCCGCCGCGGCGCTACCAGCCTCGCACGGGGTCTCCGCGGGCGGCTTCGCCACCGCTAGAAGGAGGTGCCGAAGCCGTCCGCGGAGCCGGCGCCGCCGCTGCCGCCGGCGCCGCCCTGGCGCAGGGAGGGCAGGTCCGCCTTGATCGTGTTGACGGGGATCGCGAAGCCGAGGCCGACGCTGCCGGCGGCGGAGCTGTCGCTCGCCGGCGAGTAGATCGCCGACGGCATCCCGACGATCTCGCCGTTCATGTCGACGAGGGCGCCGCCGGAGTTGCCGGGGTTGAGGGAGGCGTCCGTCTGGATGGCCTTGTAGGAGGTGGTGTTCGAGCCTGTGTTCCCGTTGAACTGGCGGCCGTCGAAGGAGAACGGCCAGCCGCCGTCGCTCCGCTGCTGCCGCTGCGGGGACTGCTCGGACTTCGGGACGTTCACCTCGCGGTTCAGGGCGGAGACGATGCCGCTGGTGACGGTGCCGGTCAGGCGGTCGGGGGAGCCGATGGCGACCACCTCGTCGCCGACCTTGAGGGCGTCGGAGTTGCCGAGGCGGGCGGGCTTCAGGCCGCTCGCCCCCTCGATCCTGATCAGGGCGAGGTCCTTGTCCGGGTCGGTTCCGACGGTCTTCGCGGCCAGCTTCCTGCCGTTGCCGAGGGTGACCTGGATCTCGGAGGCGCCGCTGATGACGTGGTTGTTGGTGACGACCTCGCCGTCCGCGCTGATGATCACGCCTGAGCCGGTGCCCTGCCCGGAGCCGGTGCGCGTGTCGATCCGCACGACGGACGGGCCGACCTGCTCGGCGACGCCCGCGACCGTGCCGCCGGCGGACTGCGAGACGTTCCGGCCGGGGAAGCCGGTGCCGGGAAGGCCGGCCCGCTCGGCGAGCAGCTGCTGCAAGCCCGCGGTGGTGGCCCCGCCGACGACGGCCGCGGCGAGCGCCACCGCCGCCAGCACCAGGGCCGGGCGCTTGCCGCGGCGCGTGCGGGCCGGGCCGTACGGGCCCTGCGGGCCGTCGGCCCCGGGATCCGGCAGCACGTCGGCGGCGTACGCGGCGGGCTGCGCGGGCGGTACGGCCTCGCCGCGGGCGGTCTCGGGCCGGTGCGCCTCGTACCAGCCGGGCGCCGGTTCGGTGCTCCCGCCGGGCGGCTGGTGGGCCCCGTCGAGGGGCGCGCTCGGGTACGGGCGGTTCTCCTGCGGGTACTCGCCTTCGCGGCGGAAGCTGTCGGTCATGGGACCGACTCTCGCCGCGGTTCATGAGAGCTTTCTGAGTTCCCGCTGAGAAGCCCGACAGAACCTCGTATGCCCGATATAAAGGAGCGGCCGTGCGGGATGCGGCGGTCCCGGCGGCGCGCCCGGCGGCCGGGTCAGGAGCAGCCGCAGGAGCGGCGCACGACCAGCGCGGACGGGAACTGCTTGAGCCGCTCCCGCCGCGAGCCCGCGACCCGCAGCCCGTCGTCGAGCACGAGGTCGACGGCGGCCCGGGCCATCGCCGGGCGGTCCGAGGCGACCGTGGTCAGCGGCGGATCGGTGAGCGCCGCCTCCTTCACGTCGTCGAAGCCGGCGACGGCCAGCTCGCCGGGCACGTCGATGCGCAGCTCGCGGGCGGCGCGCAGCACGCCGATCGCCTGGTCGTCGGTGGCGCAGAAGATCGCGGGCGGCCGGTCGGGGCCGGAGAGGACCTCCAGCGCGACCCGGTAGGCGTCGTAGCGGTTGTAGGGGGCCTCGAAGAGGCGGCCCTCGACGGACCGGCCGGATTCGAGCATGGCCCGGCGCCAGCCCTCGACGTGGTCGGCGACCGGGTCGCCGACGGACGGGGTGTTCTCGATGCCGCCGATGCAGGCGACGTACTCGTGCCCGTGCTCCAGGAGGTGGCGGGTGGCGAGCTGGGCGCCGCCGATGTCGTCGGTGACGACGGCGACGTCGTCGATGGCCTCGGGCCGCTCGTGCAGCAGCACGACCCGCGCGTCCCACGCCTCGATCTCGGAGGCCGCCTGCTCGCTCATGCCCTGGCTGACCAGGATCAGCCCGGAGACCCGCATGCCGAGGAAGGCCCGCAGGTAGTGGACCTCGCGCTCGGTCCGGTAGTCGGAGTTCCCGACGAGCACCATCTTTCCACGCTCGGCGGCGGCCTGTTCGACCGCGTGCGCCATCTCCGCGAAGAACGGCTGGCGCGCGTCGGGCACGATCATGCCTATGAGGTCGGTGCGCCGCGACGCCATCGCCTGGGCGACCCGGTCCGGGCGGTAGCCCAGCTCCTTGATCGCGGCGAGGACACGCTCGCGCGTGGCCGGGGCGACCGGCCTGGGTCCGTTGTTGATGACGTAGCTCACGACGGCGGTCGAAGTACCCGCAAGTCGCGCCACGTCATCCCGCGTCACCTTGGCCACGCCCGGGAGTCTACGCGGGGTGACCTACCTCTGGGCAGGCCGTCCTGCCGACCGGGCGATCACCGGAGGTTCCTCCATACGGGGGAGGCCCTCACCGTGCCTCCGCCGGAAGCGGCGCAGCGGCCTGCGCCGCGGCGTCCGCGGCGGCCCGCTCGGCCTTCTCCGGGGTGACGAACCGGTACCCGACGTTGCGGACGGTGCCGATCAGCGACTCGTGCTCCGGGCCGAGTTTCGCACGCAGCCGCCGGACGTGCACGTCCACCGTCCGGGTGCCTCCGAAGTAGTCGTACCCCCACACCTCCTGGAGGAGCTGGGCACGCGTGAAGACCCGGCCCGGGTGCTGCGCCAGGTACTTCAGCAGCTCGAACTCCTTGAAGGTGAGGTCCAGGACCCTGCCCTTCAGCTTCGCGGAGTAGGTGGCCTCGTCGACCGACAGGTCGCCGTTGCGGATCTCCATGGGGGAGTCGTCGGCGCCGAGCTGCCGGCGGCCGGTGGCGAGCCGGAGCCGCGCCTCGACCTCGGCGGGGCCGGCGGTGTCGAGGAGGACGTCGTCGATGCCCCAGTCGGCGGTGACGGCCGCGAGGCCGCCCTCGGTGACGACGAGGATCAGCGGGCAGCCGGGCCCGGTGGAGCGCAGCAGCTGGCACAGCGAGCGGACCTGCGGCAGGTCGCGGCGGCCGTCGACGAGGATGACGTCCGCTCCGGGGGTGTCGACCAGGGCGGGCCCCTCGGCGGGGGCGACGCGCACGCTGTGCAGCAGCAGGCCCAGGGCCGGCAGCACCTCGGTGGACGGCTGGAGGGCGTTCGTCAGCAGCAGGAGGGAGCTCATGCCCGACCCCCTGCCCGGGTCGGTCGGTGGTGCACGGTTCGCTGGTCCGTCACGTCGGTTCCTCCTCGGTCCCGTCGAGGACTTTCGCGGTACTGCTTCGTACGTGGTGCGCGGTGCGCGTGCGGCGGCCGTGCGGGCTCCGCGCCCCGGGGGCCCGCACGGATGTCACTGTTCCCGGCCCGATCAACGTGCCGAAAGCACAAAAGGACCCGGGGGCTGCGTTGCCCGGATCCTTCGCCAGCAGAATAGCCCACCGCCCGGTGGCGGGCCGAGGCTTCGCCGACTCCGCTTCTGTGGTCCGTGCCACCCTGTGGAACCAGCCTATGCCCCGGTTTCGATGGTTCGGGGGACGTTTGGCGCGGCGGGCGGGGGCCGCCGGTGCGCGCGCGGGGCGCGCGCGGGCGCGCCGGAGCAGCGGGCGGGAGGGGTCATCATGGAGGCCGACGGTAGAGAGCCGACGATAGGAGCTGCAGTGGCAACCGGAACCATCCGCTACTGGGCGGCGGCCAAGGCCGCGTCCGGGACGGCGGAGGAGCCGTACTCGGCGCGGACACTGGCCGAGGCGCTCGACGCAGTGCGCGACCGGCATCCCGGGGAGCTGACCCGGGTGCTGCTGCGCTGCTCCTTCCTCGTGAACGACGAGCCGGTGGGCAAGCGCCCGCACGACGCCGTCCTGCTGACCGAGGGGGGCACCGTCGAGGTGCTCCCGCCGTTCGCGGGCGGGTGAGCGGAACACGATGAGCACTCCCGAGGAACAGCAGCGCCGGCAGTACGGGCAGCAGCACCCCGAGCAGCAGCACCAGCCGTACCCGCAGCACCAGCAGCCGCAGCAGGATCAGCAGTCGCAGCAGCAGACGGGTGCGTACGGGGCGCAGCCGCCGGTTCCGGAAGCCGACCCGTACGGCACCCAGACCTGGCAGGCGCCGACGTGGGACACCGGGTACCAGCCGGTCCAGCGGCCCGAGCCGCAGCAGCAGGTGCCGCAGCCGCCGCTCGGCGGGCTTCCGGGGCAGTCGGCTCCCGAGCGGCCCGTCGCACCGGAGGGGTGGTTCCGGGACGAGTCCCCGGCCGCGCCCGCCGCCCCGCAGCAGCAGCCCCCCGCCGCGGACTGGGCGCGGAACGCCTACCCGCAGGCGTATCCGGGCCATGCGGGTCAGGGCCAGGCCTATCCGGGCCAGGCCGGTCAGGGCCAGGCCTATCCGGGCCAGGCCGGTCAGGGCCAGGCGGGTCAGGCCTATCCGGGCCAGGCCTACCCGAGCCAGCCCGGTCAGGGCCGGCCCGGTGAGGGCCAGGCGGGTCAGAGCCAGGCCGCGCCGCAGTACCCGGCGCAGCCCGCGGTTCCGGACGGCTGGTTCCGCGAAGAGGCCCCTGCGGCCGCCGCTCCGGCCTCCGCGGCCGCGCCGGGCCACGACTGGGCCGCCGAGACGGCGTACCTGCCGCCCGTGCGGGACACCGCCGCCGCCGAGACCTCGTACCTGCCGCCCGTGCGGGACACCGCCGCCGCCGAGACGGCCTACCTGCCGCCCGTGCGCGGAGGCGTCGGCGTCCCCGACGGCTGGTACCGGGGGGAGGCTCCGGGCGCCGCCGTGCCCGCCGGGGCTGCGCCGGCCGCCGAGAGCCCGGCCGAGGCCACGGCCTACCTGCCCCCGCAGACCGCCGCCGACCCGGCCCCGCCGGCCGCCGCCTCCGGCACCGCGCAGCCGGGCGGCCCTGCCGGGAGGCCCGGCGAGCCGCAGGCGCCGGGGGAGGAACCCGCGTACTCGCCGCCCACCCTCGGCGGCAACACCATGCGCGCCGTCGACCCCGCACAGGCCCGCGCCGAGGGCCTCTCGCCGATCATCGACCCGGGCCCGCAGTCGGCCCTGCTGACCGCCGCGCTCGGCCTGCTGCTCGCCGCGGCCGCGCCCTTCGGCGACCTCGCGCTGCTTCTCCCGCTCGCCGCCCTCCAGGGGCTCACGGCCGCGGGGTGGTTCCGCCTGAACGGCATGTGGCCCGCCCGCCAGGGCATCGCCCTCGCCTTCCTCGGCGCGCTCGTCGCGGACGCCGCCGTCCTCGCGGTCGACGCCGTCCACGGCCCCGGCGCGATCATCGGCACCCTCGGCGTGTGGGTGCTGCTCACGCTGGTCCTCCAGCTGCGCAGCGCCGCCGACCCCGACGAGCGGATGTACGGCCTGATGGCATCGGTGGCCTCCGCCGCCCTCGCCATCATGTGCGCCGGCTTCCTGGCCGCCGGGTCGGCCGCGGTGTCGGTCGGCGCGGTCGCGGTGGCCGTCGCCGTGTTCGTCCGCGCACTGCCCCTGCCGCCCGCGCCCTCGGTCGGCGTCTCGCTGGCCGCGGCCGCCGGCTCGGGCGTCGCCGTCGGCGCGCTGACCTCCATCGGCGCCGGCGGGGCCCTGCTGGGCCTGGCCGCCGGGGTGTGCGCGCTGGTCGGGCTGCGCGTGGCGGCGTACGACTACCCGTCGAAGTTCGTGCACATGACCGCCGGCGTGGCGCTGCCGCTGGCGGCGGCCGCCCCGGCCGTCTACCTGCTGGGGCGGGTGGTCGGCTGACGGTGCGCCGGGCCGCCCGGCCCCGGCAGCGGCCCCCGGGCGCGCCCGCGTGGTCAACTAGGGGCACGTACCGGGTCTACAGGGGGGAGAGGCACGTGCGCGTCCTGCGTGTCGTCGTGTTCGTCGCAGTGGTGCTGGGCGGCCTGTTCGTGGCCGCCGACCGGTTCGCGGTCGGCTACGCCGAGGACGAGCTGGCCGACCGAATACGGGCCCGCCAAGGGCTGGCGGGTTCCGCGGAGGTCGAGATCCACGGCTTCCCCTTCCTCACCCAGGCGCTGAGCCGGGAACTCGACCGGGTCGACGTACGGGTCACCGGTGTCGACGCCGTCGCCGACGGCCGCAAGACGCGCCTGTCCGAGCTGGATTCGACCTTCCGCGGTGTGAAGCTCGACGCCGACTACGGCGGCGGCACCGCGAAGAGCGCCGAGGGCTCGGCGCTGATCACCTACCCGGACCTGACGAAGGCCTCGCAGACGGGGGTGACGCTCGCGTACGGCGGGGCGAAGGACAAGGTGAAGGTCACCGCCTCGGTGGAGCTGCTGGGCCGGACCTTCACGCGGAGCGTGGTCTCCACCGTCAGCCTCGTCGAGGCGGGCGGCGACGGCGGCGGCAAGCTCGTCCGGGTCCGGGCCGACGAGGTGCCCGGCGAGGGCATCCCCGGCATCGAGGGCGCCGTGCGCCGCAAGACCGACTTCGACCGGCGCCTCGACGGCGGCCTGCCGTCGGGGCTGCGGCTGACGGGGCTGACCTCCGACGAGGCCGGCGTGCACCTGGAACTGGGCGGCACGGACGTCTCCCTGGCCGGATCGTGAGACAGGCGGTCCGATCCGCAGAAGGACGGCCTGCGCGGGGCGTCCCCGGCGCCCTCGCGGAGCTGCCGAAACGGCATCCCATCCCGAAATGCGGATGATCGCGTCTCGGTATATGACACACCGGTGACAGGGCGGCCCGTTCCTCCCTACGATCCATGGCTATGAAGCATCAGCAGGCGGACCTCACGAAGCGGCGGGCAGTAGACCTGTGTCGCGTCGCCGCCATGCTCTGTCGATCCATGTGACCCGAGAGCGCCATCCGCTCCGCCCGTCGGACGACCGTACTTCCCGCGTGACCGCAGTGCAGCCGCCCCGGCCTGCCCGCTGACGCCTCCCCGCGCCCAGCGGCCGCCCGAGCGCCTGCCCCACCGCCCACGCGACAGCGCAGCACTTCTGCCAGCCCGCAGCACCCGCACCGCCCCGCCGCACACTGCCCCGGAGGAGAAACCATGAGCCGCAGCGACGTCCTCGTCGACGCCGACTGGGTCGAGGCCCACCTGAACGACGCCAACGTCGTCGTCGTGGAGGTGGACGAGGACACGTCCGCCTACGACAAGAACCACATCGCCGGCGCCGTCCGGATCGACTGGAAGAAGGACCTCCAGGACCCGGTCCGCCGCGACTTCGTCGACCAGGAGGGCTTCGAGAAGCTGCTCTCCGCCAAGGGCATCTCCAACGACGACACCGTCGTCCTCTACGGCGGCAACAACAACTGGTTCGCGTCGTACGCCTACTGGTACTTCAAGCTGTACGGCCACCAGGACGTCCGCCTCCTCGACGGCGGCCGCAAGAAGTGGGAGCTCGACTCCCGCGACCTGGTCGACGGCTCCGACGTCCCGAACCGCCCGGCCACCGCGTACAAGGCCAAGCCGCAGGACACCTCGATCCGCGCCTTCCGCGACGACGTCGTGGCCGCCATCAACACCCTGAACCTGGTCGACGTCCGCTCGCCCGACGAGTTCTCCGGCAAGCTGCTCGCCCCGGCCCACCTGCCGCAGGAGCAGTCGCAGCGCCCCGGCCACGTGCCGAGCGCCCGCAACATCCCGTGGTCGAAGAACGCCAACGACGACGGCACCTTCAAGTCCGACGAGGAGCTCAAGGCCCTCTACGAGACCGAGCAGGTCGACCTGGCGAAGGACACCATCGCCTACTGCCGCATCGGCGAGCGCTCCGCGCTCACCTGGTTCGTGCTGCACGAGCTCCTGGGCCAGGAGAACGTCAAGAACTACGACGGCTCGTGGACCGAGTACGGCTCCCTCGTCGGCGTGCCGATCGAGCTGGGCGCAGGCAGGTAATCAGGGCACGCGACGCCCGGTAGAACGACTTCTCTCAGGACAGGACAGAGAAACATGTGCGGAGCACAGATCGGCGGGCCCGACCTCGCCACCCTCAAGCCCGGTGAGACGGCCATCCAGGGCCAGGTGACCAAGGACGGCGAGCCCGTCAGCGGCTACGTCCGCCTCCTCGATTCGACCGGCGAGTTCACCGCGGAGGTCCCGACCTCCGCGACCGGCCAGTTCCGCTTCTACGCGGCGACCGGCTCGTGGACGCTGCGGGCCCTCGTGCCCGGCGGCCAGGCGGACCGCGCCGTCGTCGTCTCCGAGGCCGGCGGCGTGACGGACGTGGCCATCGCGGTCTGATCCCGCGATCGGGAGCCCATGAACCGGCCGGAGGGCCGCACCCCAGGGGGTTGGACGCCACTGGAGCGGGGTGCGGCCCTCCGCGCCGCCCGGGCCCGGGCCGGGATTCGGCCCGGCGGGCAGCGGCGGCCCTAGGCTGGAGGCATGTACGCGCGCCGGCGCCGCATCTACTTCGTCCTGATGGGCGTGTGCCTCTTCCTCTTCGTCTCGGCATGGACCTTCGTACGGCTGCTGTCGGTCGAGGCCGCTGTCGCGCTGTGCGTGGTGGCGATGGTGATCCCGCCGGTCGCGGCGATGGTCGCGAACCGGCGCGGCCCCGAGGACCGCTGGTGGGACGACCCTTCGGGCGACCCGAAGTCGGACGAGTGGTGGGACGAGCTCGACGGCAAGCGCCGCCCCCGCGACGAATGACCTTCCGCGTGACCGCAACGTAATACGTTTCCGCACAACCGTTCCCTTCGGGTACATGTCAAGGCTGTGCGCGGGTGACCGCCCGCCGACAGACCCGTGGGGAACACGTCCTTGGAACACGCACAGACCTCTCCCGAGCCGGGGGACGAGGGGAATCCGGCGGAGGCGCCGCCCGCACGCCCCGCACGCCGCGGCCGCCGCACCGCCTTGCTGATCGCCTGCGGAGCCGCGCTCGGCATCCTCGGCGGCACCGCCGCCGGCTACGCCGTGCAGTACCACCGCCCGCCGACGCCGCTGCCGCCGCTCGCGCAGCAGAAGCTGGTCACCCCGAAGGCGCTCGCGCCCGACGCCGCCACGACGCGCGACAGCATCAACGCCAACCGCCGCCACAAGACGGACGGCGACCTCACCGCGCTGCTCGTCGAGGCGCCCGCCGGGGCGAAGGCGCCGGGCAAGGGCTACGAGAGCCTCGACGTGTTCTCGGTCGGCTTCGAGGAGCCGGGCAAGGCCCTGGCCGGTTTCGCCGAGGACGGGGTGCGGCGCATCGCCACCACCGTGTGGTCGCAGGACGACCGCGTCTTCGTCGAGATCCGCCTGATCCAGTTCCGCGACCGCGAGGGAGCGGACGTCTACCAGCAGAGCCAGGCGCTGTCCATGCCGACCAAGGAGTACGCCGGCAACCCGGGCGTGCCCATCCCCGGCGCGCCCGCCGATCTCGCACACGTGTGGGTGGACTCCAGCGCCGAGACGAAGCCGGGCTACCACCCGGTGCGCGGGGCCCGGGCCGTCGCCCGCCGCGGCGACATCGTCATGGAGATCGACTACATCGACAACCGCGGCCGGATCGCCGAGGGCGACGTCGTCGACCTGGCCAAGCGACAGCTGGAGCGCCTGTGACCGAGCCGCTGAAGACGGCCTCCGCCGCCGCTGCCGCGGAGACCGCCGCCGACACGGCCTCCGCCGCGCCGGCGCAGGAGTCCGCGCCCGCATCCCCGTCCCGCCGCGGGCGCAAGGCCGCCGCCCTCGCCAGCGGCGCGGTCGCCCTCGCCGTCCTCGCGGGCGGCGGGCTCGCCGGGGCGGCCGCGCTGGAGGGGGCCGACCGGAGCGTCGAGACCCGCTACTGGGTCCCCGACGGCCCGAAGCCGGCACTCCCGGAGGACCCGGCTCCCGTCCCCGCCGGGGAGCTCTCCGGCAGGCTGCTGCCGGTCCCGTCCGGCTACTCCCTCGGCCCGGACCTCGGGCGTGACGGCAACGACTACTCCTACTTCGGCGAGAAGGCCGTCCAGACGTACGGCGACGCCGGCGGCGGGCTCTCCGGCTCCGAGCGGAAACGGCGCGACGAGGTGCTGGAGGGGATGAAGGTCAAGGGCCTCGCCGGCCGCAGCTACACGAGGGACGGCGGCGGCGCCGTCTACCAGGTCCGCATCATGCAGGCCGACGCCAAGGCGGTCGGCAGGCTGTCCGAGGCGGCGAAGAAGCTCAACGAGCTGGCGGGCGACGGCCGCGGCGCCCCCGCCGTGGACGGCCACCCCGAGGCCAAGTGCGTGCTCATCGCCATAGGAGAGGAGAAGCAGGAGAAGATCGACTCGATGGACTGCACGGCCGTCCAGGGCGATGTCCTGGTCACCTTCCGCGCCTTCGGGCCCAAGCCGTTCTCGCCCGCCGACGCCGCCTCCTTCTTCAAGAACCAGCTGAGCCACCTGAAGTCCCCCGGGGAGTCCGTGTGACCGACCACCGCACCACCGAGACCGGCACCGTCCCCGCGACCGGGACCGACACCGCCCCCGACACCGCCCCTGTTCCGGCCGCCCCCGCGCGCCGACGGGGCGCCGCGGCACTGCGCCGGCTGGCCGCGGCCGCCGCGTTCGCCGCCTTCGGGACCGGGACCGCGTACGGGATCACGCAGGCCGACCGCACCGACCTGCCGGGGCTGGAGACGCGCGGGGACGGCCGCTGGGACTACCCGGTGCTCGCCAAGCCCACCCTGGCGCCCGGGGCCCCGCAGCCCTTCTCCTCCGACAACGACGGCGGCATCCACTACGCGGCCCTGTTCCAACTGCTGCTGCCCGCCCCGCGCGGGTCCGCTCCCGATCCGGCCCTGAAGGTGGAGGAGGACCAGAAGGTCTCCGAGGACGCCTTCCTGGAGGAGTTCGAGCCGACCGTCCGGCAGAGGATGAAGCAGGAGTTCACCGACGAGGGCCTGCGCCAGATCGCCGGGCGGGCCTGGACCATGCCCGACGGCACACGCACCCGCATCTACCTGCTGCGCTTCTCCGCCCCCGACTTCGCCGACGACCGCGACCGGTGCGGCAGCACCATGAACGTGAACGGGGTGAACCGGATCGAGGACGACTCCGCCTGGAGGAAGGCGAAATTCGCCCAGCCCAACCCGGCCCTGCACGGCACAGTGGACGTGTTCGCGGAGGCCCCGCCCGTCGGGGACGAGGAGGTCCGGGTCGGGTGCATCCAGTCGGGTGACGTGCAGGCCGCCGTGTTCCAGTCGCGCAAGGGCGGGGTCGCGACCGTCCCGTTCCACCAGACCGTGGTCCTGCAGAGCCAGCTCCTCGGCTGACCGCGCCCCGCCCGCGCCGCCGCGGCGCCCCGGCGGCGCGGGCGGGGCACCTCGGGGAGTGGGGCGGGCGGGCGGACAGTAGGCTTGGGGACCGGCCCCGTACCCGCCACACCGACACCTCCGAGGAGTCCCCCGTGCTTGAGGCATTCTTCACCTCCCTGCTCGTCCTGGTCTGCGTCGGCGTCCTGGCCTTCACCGGCCTCGCCGTGAAGAAGCTGTACCAGGGCCAGCGCTGATCCACGGATCGGCCTTCCCGGACCCGGAATCCCCTCCCACAGATCGCCTGAGCAGCCATTCATGATCCAGATCCCGTCCGACCTGAACCCGGGCCTCGTCCCCCTCGCCTTCCTCCTCGGCACCTGGGAGGGCGCTGGCGTCTTCGACTTCCCGGGTGAGGAGAAGTGCAACTTCGGCCAGGAGGTCGTCTTCAGCCACGACGGCCGGGACTTCCTGGCGTACACCTCGTCCACCTGGGTCCTCGACGCCGAGGGCCGCAAGGTGCGGCCGCTGGAGTCCGAGTCCGGCTACTGGCGCATCGACGGGGACCGCAAGATCGAGATCGTCATGGTCCGCGACCAGGGCGTCGTCGAGGTCTGGTACGGCGAGCTCGCGGACCAGAAGCCGCAGATCGACCTGGCCACGGACGCGGTGGCCCGCACCGCCGCCTCCGGCCCGTACAGCGGCGGCAAGCGCCTCTACGGCTACGTCAAGGGCGACCTGATGTGGGTCGGCGAGAAGGCCACCCCGGACGTCGAACTGCGCCCCTACATGTCGGCCCAGCTCAAGAAGGTCGTCACCCCGGAGGAGGTCGCCGAGATGGCGCGCAACCTCCCGGACATGCCGGACGACGGCATCGCCTTCTTCCGCTGATCCGCGGCCGGCCGGTGCGCCGGCCGGCTCCGCAGCGCGTCCCGGCGGGGACCGCGGGCAGCCCGCCCGCGGTCCCCGCCGCGCGCTTACACTGGGCGCGTGGTGAGCCCCGAAAGCCCCGACCGTGCCCCCGGCACCGACTGGAAGAGCGACCTGCGGCAGCGCGGATACCGGCTGACGCCGCAGCGCCAGCTCGTGCTGGAAGCCGTGGACGCCCTCGGCCACGCGACGCCGGACGACATCCTCGCGCACGTCCGCAAGACCGCCTCCGGGGTCAACATCTCCACCGTCTACCGGACGCTGGAGCTGCTGGAGGAACTGAAGCTCGTCTCCCACGCCCACCTCGGGCACGGGGCGCCGACCTACCACCTCGCGGACCGGCACCACCACATCCACCTGGTGTGCCGCGAGTGCGCCGGGGTGATCGAGGCGGACGTCGCCATCGCCGCAGAGTTCACCGAGAAGCTCCGCGGCGCCTTCGGCTTCGACACCGACATGAAGCACTTCGCGATCTTCGGCCTGTGCCGCTCGTGCGCCGCCGAGCGCCCTGCCGGGCCCGCCTGACGGGGTCGTACGCTTGGTCCCATGACCAGCCCCCTGCTGAACCTCCCCGGCGCCGTACAGGCCGAAGGCCGCGACGAGGGTGTCGCCGCCCACTACGGAGAGCTGTACGGCGAGCAGCGCGCACTCGCCGACGGCCGAGGCTTCGTCGACCTCTCGCACCGCGGGGTCGTCACCGTCACCGGACCGGACCGGTTGAGCTGGCTGCACCTGCTGATCACGCAGCACGTCACGGAACTCCCGCCCGGCCAGGCCACCGAGGCGCTGATCCTCTCCGCGAACGGGCACATCGAGCACGCCCTGTACCTCGTCGACGACGGCGAGACGGTGTGGGCGCACGTCGAACCGGGCACCACGCAGGCGCTGATCGCCTACCTGGAGTCGATGAAGTTCTTCTACCGCGTCGAAGTCGCCGACCGGACGGGCGACTTCGCCGTGGTGCACCTGCCCGCCGGGTCCATCGCCGAGGTCGACAAGGAGTTCGTCGTACGCGAGACCGCGCACGGCCGGGACGTGTTCCTGCCGCGCGGCGAGCTGGAGGCCTTCGCGGGCGGCCACGGGCCGGCCGCCGGCCTGCTCGCGTACGAGGCGCTGCGCGTCGAGGCGCACCGGCCGCGGCTCGGTCTGGAGACCGACCACCGCACCATCCCGCACGAGCTGGGCTGGATCGGCACCGCGGTGCACCTGCAGAAGGGCTGCTACCGCGGGCAGGAGACGGTGGCCCGCGTCCACAACCTGGGGAAGCCGCCGCGCCGCCTGGTCTTCCTGCACCTGGACGGCTCGGAGGTGCACCTCCCGGCGCACGGGGCGCCGGTCAGGCTCGCCGCCGACGGGGCGGAGGGCCGGCAGCTCGGCTTCGTGACGACGGCGGTCCGCCACCACGAGCTCGGCCCGATCGCGCTCGCCCTGGTCAAGCGGAACGTGCCGGTGGACGCCCCGCTGCTGGCGGGGACGACGGCCGCCGCGCAGGAGGTCGTCGTCGCCCCGTAGGCGCGGGCCGCCGCCGTCAGACGTCGATGACGATGGTGAACGGGCCGTGGTTCGTCAGCGAGACCCGCATGTCCGCACCGAACCGGCCCGTCGCCACCGTCGCCCCCAGCGCGCGCAGCTGCGCGACGACCTCGTCGACGAGCGGCTCCGCGACGCCGCCGGGCGCCGCGGCGTTCCAGGTGGGGCGGCGGCCCTTGCGGGCGTCGCCGTACAGCGTGAACTGCGAGACGACCAGCAGCGGCGCGGAGACGTCGCTGCAGGACTTCTCGCCCTCCAGGATCCGCACGGACCACAGCTTTCTGGCCAGCTGCGCCGCCTTCTCGGGGGTGTCGTCATGGGTCACGCCCACCAGGACGCACAGCCCCTCGCCGACGATCTCGCCCACGGTCTCACCGGCCACGACGACGCTCGCGCCGTCCACTCTCTGCACCACTGCTCGCATACCACCTGTGTACCAGGCGGGCACTCCTCCACGGCCGAACGGGTGGCGCGGGACTGCGCCCGCACCACGGAGAGTGGCACGATGCACGCAGGCGGTGCTTCCCCCCGGTCCCACGCGTCACGCGGGCACGGGGAAGAGCCCATGCACCGGTCGAGGGGACGGACACGTTCACATGAATACTTCTGGTACCTCCGTACCTGTACCTGCATCACCCGCACCACCCGCTCCACCCACACCATCCGCCGCCGCCGCTCCGGCGGCCGGGGCGGTACGGCCGCCCGCGCAGCGCAGCGCAGGGGAGCCGGGGCAGGCGCCGACCACGCCCGCCACCGCGCTCGGCCTGCCGGAACTGCGCGCACTGCGCCGCGAGGCCCAGCGCGAGGAGGCCGACCTCAGCTACGTCCGCCGGCTCCTGCAGGGCCGGATCGACATCCTGCGCGCCGAACTGGCCCGGCGCAGCGACCCTGAGGCCCCCGTGCCGCCCGAGGCGCCGGTGGTGGACCGGCTCTCGGAGATCCTCGCGGACGCGCCGTCCAGCCGCAGTGCCTCCGCCCGGCACGTCACGCTCGGCACCCCGCGCGGGGAGGAGTACCGGGTGCTGGCGGCGGAGATGCTGTCCGACGTCGAGCTGTCGGACCTGGGGGCCCGCACGGACGGCGAACTCCACGAGGCGATGGGCAGGCTGACGGGGTACGAGCAGCAGGTCTCGCGCCGCAGACAGCAGTTGCAGCGCACCGCGGACGACTGCAGCGCCGAGATCACCCGGCGCTACCGGGAGGGCGAGGCCCAGGTGGACGACCTCCTGGCCTGACCCGGCTGCTCGCAGGCTCCCGCCGCCGTCGCGGGGGCCCCGGCGGAAAATGCGGCGACGGGAGCGCGGAGGGCGCACTAGCGTGGCGCCCCATGAGCGTTGACGTCCGGCCCATCGCCGCTTCGGAACTGACCCAGTGGATGCAGGCGGTCAACACCGGCTTCCTGACGGCCTCCGCGGTGACCGAGTCGGACGCCGCGCAGCGGGCCCGGCACAGCGACCCGGCCCGCATCATCGGCGCCTTCGACCGCGGCACCGGCGCCTGCGTCGGCACCTTGCGCTCCTTCCGGCAGGAGCTGACCGTCCCCGGCGGGGCGGCGGTCGTCTCCAGCGCCCTCACCAACGTCACCGTGCTGCCCACGCACCGCCGGCAGGGCCTGCTCACCCGCATGGTCGCCGCCGACGCCGCCGCGTCCGCCGAGCGCGGCGACGCCGTCTCGACGCTGATCGCCGCCGAGTACCCGATCTACGGCCGCTACGGGTACGGGCCCGCGGCGTCGGTCACCGAATGGGAGGTCGACGTACCGCGCGCCGGCCTCGACCTGCGCCGGTCCGGGACCGGCGACGGCGGCCGCATCGACCTCGTCGACACCGCCGAGGTGCGCCGCGTCGGCCCCGCCCTGCACGAGCGGCTGCGCCGCCAGCAGCACGGCATGGTCAGCCGCGACGAGCGGTGGTGGGCCCTCGCGACGGGCCTGGAGCAGTGGTCGCACCGCCCCTACCAGGACGGCTTCCAGGCCGTCTACCGCACGGCGGAGGGCGAGGTCGCCGGCCTCGTCCGCTACACCGCGGACGACGTCTGGGCCGACGCCAAGGTGCCCATGAACACGGTCCGCGTCCGGGAGCTCCTCGCGGCGACCCCGGCCGCCGAGCGGGCGCTGTGGCACTACGTGTGCTCCATCGACTGGGTGCAGAAGGTCCGCACCGGCTTCCGCGCCCCGGACGACCTGCTGCCGCACCTGCTGCCCGACCCGCGGGCGGCGCGGCCGGTGACCGCCGCCGACTTCCTGTGGGTGCGCGTCCTGGACGTCGTACGGGCCCTCGGTGCGCGGACGTACGCCGTGCCGGGGACACTCGTCCTGGAGGTCCGCGACCCGGGCGGGCCGGCCGCCGGCCGGTACCGGCTGGACGCGGGCACCGGGGAGTGCGCGCGCACCCGTCAGGCCGCCGACCTGAGCCTGGACGTCTCGGCGCTCGGCGCGCTCTACCTCGGCGACGAGTCGGCGGTACGGCTCGGCGCGCTGGGAAGGGCGGCCGAGGAGCGGCCGGGGGCACTGGCCCTCGCGGACGCGGTGTTCCGGACGGCCCGGCGGCCGTGGTGCCCGGACACGTTCTGAGCGCGGGGCGCCGGGCGCGGGAGCACGGAAGGTACGGGGGCGGCGACATGCGGGGAGAGCGGGACGTGCGGGAAGCAGCGGAAGCCGGGGAAGCCGGGGAAGCCGGGGAAGCAGGGCAGGCGGGGGAAGCAGAGCCGGCGGCCGCGGAGGCGACGGTCGCGGCGCTGCGCGCCGCCGGGTGCGTCTTCGCGGAGGAGGAGGCGGAGCTGCTCACGGCCGCGGCCGGGGGCGAGGAGGCGGCCCTGGCCGCACTCGTCGCCCGCCGCGCCGGCGGGGAGCCGCTGGAGCACGTCGTCGGCTGGGCCGGGTTCTGCGGGCTGCGCATGCGGGTCGGCGCGGGGGCGTTCGTCCCGCGCAGGCGCACCGAGTTCCTGGTGCAGCAGGCCGTCGCGCTCGCCGCGGCGGACGGCCGCCCGCGGCCGGTGGTCCTCGACCTGTGCTGCGGCGTCGGCGCCCTCGGCGCGGCGGTCGCGGCCCGGCTGGGCGCCGGGACCGAGCTGCACGCCGCGGACATCGACCCGGGCGCGCTCGCCTACGCGCGCGCCAACACCGCCCCGTACGGCGGGCGGGTGTACGAGGGCGACCTGTACGGGGCGCTGCCGCGGGCGCTGCGCGGCCGCGTGGACCTCCTGCTCGCCAACGCGCCGTACGTGCCGACGGACGAGATCGCGCTGCTGCCGTCCGAGGCGCGGGACCACGAGCCGCCGGTGTCGCTGGACGGCGGCCCGGACGGGCTGGACGTCCACCGGCGCATCGCGGAGGGCGCCCCGCCCTGGCTGGCGCCGGGCGGGCGGCTGCTGATCGAGACGAGCGGACGGCAGGCGCCGCACACGGCCGCGGCCCTCCGGGCGGCGGGCCTCGCCGTGCGGACGGTCGAGTCGGAGGAGTTCTGGGCGACGGTCGTCATCGCCACCCGCACCGTGTGACGGCGCCGGGCGGGGCCGGGTCCCGGCGCGGCGCGGGGACCCGCTCGTTGCGGATCGGGACGACCGCCGCGTACGGGCTTCCGCCCGGCGTCAGCGGCGGCCCAGGAGCTCCGCGATCCGGATGAACCCGTCCGTGCCGTGGCCCAGGCCGATGACGCGGCGCGCCCAGCCCTCGGCCGCGCGCATCACCCCGGCGTCGATGCCGTGGGCCTCGGACGCCTCGACGATGTGCGCCATGGAGGAGGCCGCCGAGGTGATGGGGTTGTCCTTGCCGGAGTGGCCGCCGGAGTCGGCTTCCTCGGCCGTCTGCGCGAAGATCGGCGGGAGGATCGCGGCGATGCCCTGCGCGAAGGGGGCCAGCTCGCGGCCGGTGATGCCTTCCGCCCGCGCCACGGCCAGGGCGTGCGCGTAGCCGGCCATCGCCGTCCAGAAGACGTCGAGGAGGGCGATGTCGTACGCCGCCGCCCGGCCGATGTCCTCGCCGAGGTGGGTGTGGGTGCCGCCGAGGGCGGTCAGCACGGGCCGGTGCTCCCGGTACAGCTCCTGCGGGCCGGAGTGGAGGAACACCGCGTCGGGGGTGCCGATCGTCGTGTTCGGCGTCATGATCGCGCCGTCGAGGTAGCCGATGCCGTGCGCCGCGGCCCAGTCGGCGGCGGCGCGGGCCCGCTGCGGGGTGTCGGCGGTCAGGTTCACGACCGTCCGGCCCCGCAGCGCGTCGGCGACGGCCTCGCGGCGCAGGATCCCGTCGGCGGCGTCCTGGTTCACCACGCACACCACGACCAGCCCGCTCGCGGCGGCGGCCTCCTCGGGCGAGCGGGCGCCGACCGCCCCGCGGGCCGTCAACTCCGCGTCGCGCCCCGGCGTCCGGTTCCAGACCGTGGTGCGCAGGCCCGCGTCGAGGAACGCGCCGGCCAGGGCGCGGCCCATCGGGCCCAGGCCGAGCACCGTCACGGCAGACTGGTCGAAGGGGTGCGGGGCGGTGTGCTGCGTGGACGTGGACAAGGTTCGGCTCCCGTACATGATCGAGGGATGGAATGGGGGGCGCATGACGCGCAGTCGTGCCCGGGACACGGAGGTGTGCGGAGTGACCGCCGCCATCGCCGTGATCGACGGCAAGTGGAAGACGGCCCTGCTGTGGCTGCTGGAGTCGGGCCCGTGCCGGCCCGGCGAACTGCGCCGGCGGCTGCCGGGCCTCAGCGAGAAGGTGCTGACGCAGGCGCTGCGCGAGATGCAGGAGGACGGGCTCGTGCACCGGGAGGTGCACGACGTGCTGCCGCCGAAGACCGAGTACTCGCTGACCCCCTTCGGCCGCGAGCTCTCCGAGGCGCTGGGCCCGGTGTCCGACTGGGGGCACCGCAGGCTGGAGCGGCTCGTGGGGGAGCAGTCGGCCCCGTAGGCCGGTGCCTCCTTCCGATCCGCCGGCCGCCGACCCCTTGATCAAGGGTGGCGTGGGACGGGGCGGTTGCCCAGTACCCACAAAAAAGTGGGTGTCGGCGGTGGGCCGCCGCTGCTCAGCGGGTGTCGGCCGGACGCCGCCACCGCCACGCCGTGTGCCCGGCGAGGGTGACGGCGGCGAGCACGGCGAGCACTCGTACGGTGCTCCAGACCGCCGTGGCGACCGGCCCGGCGGCCGCTTCGGCGCCGAGCCGCATCGAGGTCTCGCAGAAGGCGGTCAGCGGCACGAGCAGCCGGAAGGGGAGCCCCGCAACGCCCGGGTTCCGCGCCAGGTTCCCCAGTACGCCGAGCGGGGCGCCGAAGAGGACGGCGGCGGCACCCCACATGAGCACCCCCGCCCAGTTGACCTGGGCCTGCGGCTCACCGGAGACGACCACTCCGATCGGCGCGGCGGGGCTGAGGGCCTTGCACAGGTAGTAGACGGCGACTCCGACACCCAGCCCGGCCGGGGCGAGGAGGGCCGCCTCGGCCTTCGACCGCCGGACGTACCCGACGAGGAACCCGAAGCACGCCCAGGGCCACCCTCCGGCGAACACGACCCCCGCGGCCCGGAAGGGCACCGTGCCCCCCTTCGCCGCGAGCGCCCCGACCGGGCCGAGCACGGCCCCGGCCCCGAGGACGGCCGAGGCGGCGGCGATACGAGCGGCGATACGAGCGCCCACGATTGCCCACCTGTCTGCCGGGGAAGCCGCCGGAGCAAGTGTCGGCGCGGCGCGCGGCCAGGTCGAGATCATTCGCGGCCGAGAGAACCGGCCGCACGCCGCCCCGCCGGGTGGGAGATACTGCAAGCGCTTGCTTGCAAAAGTTAGCAATGTGCGGCAGGATCACCGCATGGCATCGCTCAACGTCGGCAATCTCGGCGAGTACCTCCGCGAGCAGCGGCGGCAGGCGCAGCTCTCGCTGCGGCAGCTGGCCGACGCGGCCGGCGTGTCGAATCCGTACCTGAGCCAGATCGAGCGCGGTCTGCGCAAGCCGAGCGCGGACATCCTCCAGCAGCTGGCCAAGGCGCTCCGCATCTCTGCGGAGACGCTGTACGTGCAGGCCGGGATCCTCGACGAGCGGGACCGGGACGAGGTCGAAACGCGGGCCGCCATACTCGCCGACCCGTCCATCAGCGAGCGGCAGAAGCAGGTGCTGCTCCAGGTCTACGAGTCGTTCCGCAAGGAGAACGCGCAGGAGGCCGGACCGGCCGCCGCGCAGGCGCCGGGCGACGCGGAGCCGGCGGAGCCCGCGGCCCCGCCGGTTCCCTGACGGCGCGAAGCACCCAACGAACCGAACTGTGATCCGGGAGGACCAGCCACATGGCCATCGCCGATGACCTGAAGAAGACCCTCGCCGACCCGACCCCCCTCTACTTCGCCGCCGGCACCGCCGACATCGCGCTGGAGCAGGCCAAGAAGGTGCCCGGCCTCATCGAGCAGCTGCGCACCGAGGCGCCCGTCCGCTTCGAGGCGGTGAAGAACACCGACCCGAAGATCGTGCAGCAGAAGGCCCGCGAGGCGCAGGAGGTGGTGACCGCCAAGGTCGCCGAGGTGCTCGGCACGATCGACGCCAAGAAGATCGGGGAGACCGCGCAGGACCTCGCCATGCGCGGGGTGGGTGTGGCCGCCGAGTACGCGGTGAAGGCCAAGGAGACCTACGACCGGGTCGCCGAGCGCGGCGAGCAGGCCGTCCGCGAGTGGCGGGGCGAGGTCTCGGAGGAGATCGTCGACATCGCGGTCGCGGTCGAGCCGGAGCCGGCCGTCGACGACAAGGCCGCCGCGCGCCGGACCACGACGCGCAAGACCCCGGCGAAGAAGGCCGAGGAGAGCGTCGAGGGCTGAACGCGACGGGGCCGGGCACCCGAGGGGTGTCCGGCCCGTTGGGGTGGATGAGGGGTGCCGTGCCGGTAGCGTGGAGGCAGAGGCACCAGCCATGGCAGGGCACGTGTGAAGGCGGTCGAGTCGATGTTGATGAACGGGTTCGATAACGGCGTGCTCCCGCTGCTCGGGTTCGCCATGCTGGCGCTGGCCGTCGTGGCCTTCGTGTTCGCCCTCATGGCCAGGGAGGACGCCTACCGGGCCGCGGACAAGCAGACGAAGACCTTCTGGATGGTCATCCTCGGCGTCACCGTGCTGGTGGACTTCTTCCTCGGGATGCTGTTCCTGCAGATCGCGGGCCTCGTCGCGACGATCGTGTTCCTCGTGGACGTCCGGCCCGCCCTCAAGCAGGTCTCGGGCGGCGGCCCGCGCCGCGGCGGCAGCAGCAGCGACGGCCCGTACGGGCCCTACAACGGCGGCCGCTGACCGCCGGCGCCCGCCCCCGCGCGGGCGCCCCCCCCGTACGCGTACCGATCAGGGGGAGTTGCGCGACAGGAGCACCACGGCGACGTCGTCGGTCAGCTCGCCGCCGTTGAGCCGGCGGGCCTCGGTGACGGCGGCCTCCAGCAGGCCCTCCCCGCTCAGCCCGCGGGCCAGGTGCCGGTTGATCATCTCGACCATGCCGTCCTGCCCGAGCCGCTCCCTGCCCTCGCCGATGCGCCCCTCGATGAGGCCGTCGGTGTAGAGCATCAGGCTCCAGGTGCCGCCGAGCTCCACCTGGCGGCGCGGCCAGCGGGCCTTGGGCAGCAGGCCCAGCGCCGGCCCGCTGTTCTCGTACGGGAGCAGCCGCGCGGGCCGGCCCGGCCGCGAGACCAGCGGCGCCGGGTGCCCGGCCAGGCACAGCCCGGCGCGCCGGCCGTCGGGGGATATGTCGACGGTGCACAGCGTCGCGAAGATCTCCTCGCAGGGCCGCTCCACGTCGAGGACCTCCTGCAGCGTCGCCAGCAGGTCGTCGCCGCACAGGCCGGCCAGCGTCAGTGCGCGCCAGGCGATGCGGAGCTCGACGCCGAGGGCGGCTTCGTCCGGGCCGTGCCCGCACACGTCGCCGATCATGGCGTGGACGGTGCCGTCCGGGGTGCGGACGGTGTCGTAGAAGTCGCCGCCGAGGAGGGCCCGGCTGCGGCCGGGACGGTAGCGGGCGGCGAAGCGGAGGTCGGAGCCGTCCAGCAGCGGGGTGGGCAGCAGGCCGCGCTCCAGGCGGGCGTTCTCCTGGGCCCGCAGTTTCGATTCTGCAAGCTTGTACTGGGCTGTGTCGGCCCGCTTGCGCTCGACCGCGTACCGGATCGCCCGGCTCAGCAGCCTGCCGTCCAGCTCGTCGCGGAAGAGGAAGTCCTGCGCGCCGACCCGGACGGCCTCGGCGGCGCGCTCGGCGTCCGCCTCGTCCGTCAGGACGAGGACCGGGTGGCGCGGGGCGATCCGCAGCACCTCCCGCAGCACGTCGAGCCGGTCGGCCGTCCCCGGCGGGGCGCCGGCCAGGGCCGCGCGGGCGGCGGCCGACGGGTTCGGCAGGTCCAGGTCCAGCAGGATGCAGTGGACGTCGGGTGTGAGCAGGCGGGCCGCCTCGGTGAGGTTCCGGGCGGTGCGGAGCCGGATGCGCTGGCCGTCGGAGTCGAGGATCTCCGGAACGGTGAGGCCGCCCGCGGGGTCGTCCTCGATCACCAGCAGGGTCAGGGACGCCTGCGGCGGTACGGCCTGACCGTTCTCCGTGGCGGGGATCTCCCTCTGCCGCGGTACGGGTACGGGCATCGTCTCCGGTTCCTTCCCTCCCCCCGAGGGTGCGCTCGTGGGCCGACCCTAGCGGTCCGCGGCGCCCGAGCGGAATGGCGTTCCGGGACGAGGACAGCGTCATATGCCGCTATCGCGGGGGAAAATCCGCCTCGCCGAATGACCAACGTCACGGCGGGGGGACGTGCTCGTCCCGTCCAGCGAGACGTCCCCGGGGCGCGGGCGGTTGCCTTCCGCACCGGCTTCCGCGGCAGGCGCGCCGGCCCTCCCGGCCGGGCTGCCCCACCCCTGCCGGCGCCTTCCCCGCGCTGCCCGCACCCTGGTCGCGCCCAGGCCGCACCTGCGCGGAACCTCCCCGCGGCCTCAACGGAACGGCCACGGACTCCCGTGTCGGCCGTCCGCCCGCCGCACCGGCCGCGGGTCCGCCCTGCGCCGACGCGCGCCTGCTACGGCTCGGGCCGGACCACCGCCTTGATCGGCATGGAGCCCGCCCCGGCGAGGGTGATGTTGCGGCCGGGACGCGGGGCGTGGACCATCGCGCCGTCGCCCACGTACATGCCGACGTGGCTGGCGTCGTCGAAGTAGATGATCAGATCGCCGGGCCGCATGTCCTTCAGGGCGACCTTCGGCAGCAGCCGCAGCTGCTCCTGCGAGGTCCGCGGAATGCCCCTGCCTGCGGCCCGCCACGCCTGGGAGGTGAGCCCGGAGCAGTCGAAGGACGCCGGACCCACCGCGCCCCACTGGTACGGCTTGCCGATCTGCGCGGTGGCGAACTGCACGGCCTTCCGGCCCGCCTCGGTGGCCGTCCCGTTGATCTCCTTCAGGACGCCCGTCGACAGCCAGGCGGTCTGCGCCTTGTACTGGGCTTCCTGCTCCAGCTGTATCAGCCGGGCCCGCTCCTCGGCCTCCAGCTTGCTCTCCAGGTCCTCCGCAGCCTTGATCTTGGCCTCGATCTCCTTCTTCGAGGCCTCCTTCCTGACGCGGTTCGCCTCCAGCTTCTGCCACTCCGCGTTCGCCTCGCGGGCACCGCGCTGCAAGTCGGCCTGGGTGCGGTTCATCGCGGACAGCAGGTCCGTGGTGGCCTTCTCGCCCTGCCGGATCCGGCTCGCCCCGTCGAGGAACCGGCCCGGGCTGTCGCTCAGCGCGAGACGGGCACCGGCCGGCAGCCCGCCCGAGCGGTACTGGGCGCGCGCGGCGGCGCCGGCCCGCCTCTTCAGGTCGTTGATGCGGTCCTGGCCCGCGGCGACCTGCTTGGCGATCTCCACGATCCGGTCCGACTGCGCCTTGGCCTCGGTCTCGGCCTGGTTGTACGCGTCGGTCGCCGCGCCCGCCTGCCGGTACAGGCCCTCGATCTCCTTGCGCACCTGCTCCAGGGACTTGGCGCCCGGCTCCGGGGCCGGCGCCGCGAGGGCCGGCGCGGTCAGCGCCGTCACCGCCAGCAGCGCCGACGCGCACAGGAGTGTCAGGGCGGAGGCGCCCCTGCGCCGCCGCTTCGGCTCCTCGGTTCCCATGGTCCCCCCTGGCACCCGGGTCGGATCCGGTGCCGCACAGCGCGCCGCAGCGCCGGCCCGTGCACCTCGGCGATCCAGCGGTCCATGCGGCGCAGCCGGTTCGGGTTCGTCGTCCCCCGCGTCACCGTCCCCACCGGGCGCGCCGCCTGCGCACCCCGCGCGACGC
>NZ_RPSE01000159.1:0-12481 GCF_003949955.1 Streptomyces sp. WAC05292 | reverse complement strand
CCTCAGGAAGGAACCGCCCGATGACCACCATCCCCGCCCCCCTGGACGCCCGGCTCGTCACCGTCGAAGGGTCGGCGTACGGCCCGTACGTCGGCCTGCCGCTCTCCCCGCTCGCCGCGCCCAGTGAGCCGCTGCTGTTCACCCGCGCGACCGCCGAGCAGATCGTCAAGGACCTGCACACCTACGACGCCGAGTGCGGCATGACCGCCGCGTTCGCCAACGACGGCACCCTCACGTTCACGTGGACGGCCGAGTACGGCGGCCGGTTCGGCGCCGGGGCCGAGTCGTTCCGGCCGGACGCGCACGGCCGGTACGCCATCGGCGGCCTGTGGATGTGGTGCCGGTGGGAGGACTGCGTGTCTGAAGTGCCCTTCACCGCCGGGCAGTGCGCGTTCGCGGAAGGCGCGTTGCAGTACCGGCAGGCCGACGGCTCGGCTTCCCTCCCTGAAGGGCTGGACGCGTTGTACGCCCGGGGGCGCGAGGAAGCGAACCGCGTCTCGCTGCGCCCCTGCGGGCCCGTGCCGTTCGACATCGACCCGTGCCACACGCCGCTACGGGTCACCTTCCGCTCCGACGTCCGGCGGCCGGAGCCGCCCGCGCTCCCCGCCGGGGCAGACCGGGCCGCCGCCCGCGTCGTCTTCGCGCGCGACGTCCGGCCCGGTGACCTGATCATCGCGTCGTTTGCCCACTGGGGTACGACCTCGGCGCCGTCGGCACGGTCGTTCTACGTGCGGGAGCCGTACGTTGCCGACCCGGCGCCGTGGAGCCCGGACTGCGCGTGCTCGGAGTGCGGCATCGCCGCGTTCCTCCTCCCGGCACCGGCCGGACGCATCGTCCTCGCCCGCAACGCGGATGACGGGCTCTGCGAGGTCTGGAACACCGACGAGCCCGCCCTGATCATCCCCGCCGCGCTGCTGCTCCCCGTCTCCCCGTGAGGTCCCGCCGTGCCCCGGGCCGGCTGGCGGCCCGGGGCACGGCCCCCGCCCGAGAGGAACCCCCGACGTGAACCCCGCCGTTGTCCCCCAGCTCGACGCGCCGCACGCGACGTCCCGCCCGCTCGACGCCGACCGGACCGCGTACCTGCTGTGCAACGCCGACCGCCCGGCCGCCGCGGCCCCGGTCTCCGGCGCCCTGGTCCGCTCCCTGCTCGCCGCCGCCCACTTCTCCGGCGGAGCCGCCGCCCTGGAGCCGGACGACGGGACGGTCGTCCTGACGTACGGCCAGAGCGCGAGCAGCGTGCCCGGGTGGCTCGGTCCGGTGTTCCGGGCCGTGCCCTGCGACCGGCCGCCGCGCACCCCGTGCTGCGCCCGGTGCGGGCACTGGAAGGGCGAGCACGACAACCCGGCCGTGCCGACCGCTTGCCGCCGGTACCGGCTGAGCATCGGCCCGGCCCGGTTCGCGCTCCCCGAGCACCAGGGGGTCACGTACGCGTGGGTCCGCCGGATGGGCCGCACCCTCGTGCGGTTCGAGATCAGCGAGCCGGACGACCGGTTCCCCGGCGGGGCGCTGGCCGTTCACCGCCTGCCCGCGCCGGGCGACGGCCCGTACGCCTACTGCGCGCACTTCATGCCCATCCCGCCGGAGCAGCGCACCGCCGTGCTGAAGCGGGCCCGCGCCCGTGTCCACCCGCAGCCCTGCTGACCGCCCGCTCCCCTGCCCCCTGGAGGACGTTCCCATGCCCGGCCTGATCCTGCTCGCCCCCGGCGAGACCGCCCACCACACCACCGCGCACGGCCCGGTGAGCCTGAAGAAGTACGGGAGCAGCGGGCGGGAGTTCGTCCGCGCGGCCGTGCCCGCCCGGCACCCGGCCGGGGACGGGGCGACCCGCGCGGCCCTGGTGACGCTGCGCCCCGCTGCGTACCCGTTCGCCGGGGCGTGGCTGGCCGCCCTCGCCGAGCACGCCCCGGACCGGGCCGACTATGGGCGGCCGGACATGGCGCCCGGGTCGGTCCGGCTGCTGGCCCGGATGACCCGGACCCACGCCAACGGGGTGCCCCGGGCGTCGGACGGGTCGGTGGGGTGGAGCGTGCCGGGGGCGTCCGCCCGGGTGTGGCCGGACGGGCGGGTGGAGGTGCAGAACGCCGGCGGTGTGGTCCTGGCCGCACGGCTGGAGGGGTCGGGGTGGGATGCGTGGCAGGTGGCGGCCGTCGTGGACGCGGGCCTGCGGCTGCTGTGCGCGCCGGGGGCCAGGCACATGACCCGGACCTCGCAGCCGCAGGGGTGGGCGCAGTCGTCCCTGTGGGCGGGCCGGTCGTTCGACGGGGCGTCGGAGGCGGTCTGTTCGTGCGGGTGGCGGGCGATGGCCGCCTCACGGATGGGGGCGCGGGCCGATGCGGCTGAGCACCTTCGGGAACAGGGTGCGGAAGCCCCCTGTTGACCCGTCGTGGACATGGTGTACAGTTTTCCTTGTTGGGCGGCACGAGCAAGCCGGGCCAACGCCAACGCTCCAACTCAACTCAAGGGGACACCTATGTCCGTCAACCCCACCCCCGTCATCCTGGCCAAGCGGCCCGAAGGCTGGCAGGTCCTGTACTACGCCGAGTCGCCGCTCACCGGCGAGCAGTGGGCGGACCTGCCCGTTCACTCGGTCATCCGCACCGTCGACCTCCTCGCCGGACAGGACTGGGACGTCGTTGACGCCCGCCTGAAGGAGCAGGGCCTGAAGCGCTACGGGTTCCTGGGCCACGAGACCGACTCCGGCGACCCCGTCCCGGTCAGCGCCGGTCACGCCCTCCACCTGGCCCGCAAGCTGTGGGAGGAGGAAGGGCCGTACGCGGCCTGGTGGGACCTCCTCGCCAACGAGGCCGACGAACTCGAAGCGCTGTACGAGGAGTACGCCCCCACGCCGGACCAGAAGCGGGAGGCGTTCGAGTACGCCGTGGCCGCCGTGGCCAACCCCGCCCCGGCGATGACCTGGGCCGAGCTGCACGCCATCGCCACCGGCGACCTCTGACGGCCCCTGCGGGCGGGAGCGCGCGACCGAAGCCGCTCCCGCCCCGCATCCTCCCCAACCCACTTCCGGCGCCGTGCGCCCCTGCCGCGCTGCGCCCTGCTCGAATCGGAGAACACCGGTGTCCACCACCGTCTACGCCCCCTCGTTCGACAAGTCCGTCCGCGACCTCGCCGACCACCCGGTCATCAACACCCTGGCCGCCGAACTCCTCGCCGCCCCGCCCGAGGTGATCGGCGACATCACCACCGCCGACGGCCGCCCCACCTACGACTTCATCTCGGCCGCGAACGCCGAGTTCAACCAGCGGACCGGCGAGCACGGCCGGTTCATCGGAACCGTCGCGAACGCCATCCTGGCCCGCCGCACCGCGCTGCTCGACCAGGCGCAGGCCGAGGAGCGCGCGCTCCTGGCCGCCGCCCTCCCCGACGAGGTGTCCGAGGCACGGGCCGCCGACCTCGAAGCGCGCATGGCGATCAAGGACATGTGGGCGCACGGCTTCCCGCGCTGCCCGCTCACGAAGTACGCGACGTCCGCCGGGAACCTCGCCGACCGCCTTGCCGACGGTGGTGCCTGACCGTCGCCGCTCCAGGGCCCGGGGCCTGTGTCCGCCCCGGACGCAAGGCTCCGGGCCCGGATAGCCAGCACACCATGCCCAAGAACCTGAGCCCCGTCGCCGTAGTCCACAACGCCATCGCCGACTACCGCGCCATCAACGCCGGACACCGGGCGGCCCTGAGCAAGTACGCGGACGACGACGGCGACATCCGAGACGGCCAGATGGCCGACTACGACGAGGACCGCTTCACCTACGCCCTGGAGCAGAACGACACGCTGGAGTCCGTGATGGCCAACCTCACCGAGGTATTCGGCCTGCCCACCAACCAGCCGATCACCGTCCTCGGAGCATGGCACCAGCGGTTCGAGGTGACCCCGGGCCGGCTGGACGACACGGCCCGCGAGGCGTTCACCAACGGCCAGTGCCACGCCCTCGCCCTCGCCCTCAACGAGGTGACCGGCTGGCCCACCACGGCCCTGCTCACCTCCGACTGCTCCGGCCTCGACCGGATGTGCGCTGAAGATCCCGATGACGATTGCCCGTGCCGGATCGGCCACGTCGTCGTCACCCGGCCCGACGGCGCCCACGTCGACATCACAGGCGCCCACGCCCCCGGCCAGGTGCCGGACTTCCCCGGCGCCACGGCCGTCCCGATGACCGAAGCCCACTGGTCGGCGATCCGCTCGACGCCCACCTGGCGCGACGCGGACATGCACGCCGCGCGCACCTTCGTGAACCCGCTGCTCGCGTCCCTCGGCGACGCCCAGCCCGCTTCCTGACCTCCCCGCCCGGCCGCGCGCCGGGCGCACCACCCACACGGAGAACCCCATGCAGACACTGCTGCTCGGCCGCTGGGACCACGGCGGCAACCTCCTGATCGAGGAGTCCCACCAGATCGCGGACGACGACCAGGCCGCCATCGACGTCCGGGTGGACGCCCAGGACGACGACGACTCCATGGCCTGGGCCGACTCCTTCCCCACCGCCACCCACCGCGAGGCCATCGAAGCGGCCTACGAGGAGTACGTGCACGAGGAGCACGACGGCCGCAACGTCGGCGGCAGCCTCATCGACCAGTGCACCGGCCTCCGGCTCCGCAAGGACTGACGGCACGCCCCGCCGCCCGGCCCCGCGCCGGGCGGCCCGCCACCCGCAAGGAGACTCCCGTGGCCACCCTGCTCATCTGGACCGACGACGGCGAAACGCTCACGGTCATCGACTCCCACCAGGTCGAAGACGGCGACCAGGCCGCCATAGACGAACTGTTCGAGGACGCGGCCGAGCGCGACGGCGCCGACAACGCGTGCGCGTTCGACGTGGACCGGCACAGCGACGCCGTCCAGCGGACGTACGAGGAGTACGCCAGGCCGTTCGGTCTCGCGCTCGTGGACGACGTCGAGGGCCACCAGCCCACCACCTACTGACCCCGCGCGGGCCGTGCTCCCAGCCGGCCCGCGCCCCCGGAAGGACCCCCGTGAACCCGTACCCCGGCGACACCATCGAGGTCGGCGTGACCCGCACCGTGACCACCGTGGACACCCCGCCGCCCCCGCCCCGGCTGGAGGCCGCCGACTTCGCCGAGAAGGACACCGTCCTCGCGATGGTCGCGCACTGGAGCACCGACGAGCTGTACACCCTCGGGAACCTGCTGATGGGCGAGGGCGACCGGCGCGGTGTGCTGGAGCTCCTGGGCATCCTGCGCTGGCTGTGCGAGCCCAACCCCGCCCCCGCTGACCCCGCTGCGGACACCGCCGACCTCCCGGAGGAGTCGCCCGTGGTGAAGGTGGAGTTCGTCACCCAGGAGTACGAGGACGGCGTGTTCTGGAGCTCCGACACGATCTTCCTCCACCGCGCCAACGGGACCGTCGAGGACTACGAGTGGCCCGAGGACCACCTCCAGGACCCGGAGTGGGAGGCCAAGGCCACCCGGTACGAAGACCTGCTCGCCGACTACTCCCGATCCGACCACCCCGAGCACGGCGCCCACCTCATCGTGACCCTGGCCACCGGCGAGTTCACCGTCACCAGCAAGTGGTCGTCGGTCTGACCACCCCTCCCCGCCGCCGATCCGCTGCGCCCCGTACCGCTGCCGGGGTGTAGCGGATCGGCGCCGCACTCCGTCTACAGAGCACCACCACCCCACCGGAAGGGCCCCACATGAGCGTGACCAGCGCCATCTCGCCGCCGCACACCATCCACTACGTCTTCGACGTTGACGGCCGGAAGCCGCCGTTCGCCTACAGCTCCGGCCTGGCCGCCCGGCCCGGCCGCTTGTACGAACTCGCCACCACGGGCCTGCCGGGCCGCTGGGCGCAGGGCGTGATCAACAGCGCCGCCGATCAGCTGGTGAACGACGGGCTCGACCCAGGCGAGGGCCTGGAGCTGGACGCCGTTCTGCAAGGCGGCTACGTCGTCCGCCTCCGGCGCGCCAACGACACGACCCAGTGCACGCACGCCCGGCTGCTCGCCAGTCCCGACGTGCCCGTGTGGCAGATCCTCACCCCGGACAAGTGGGGGTTCTTCCCCGGGGACACCCACTACAGCGAGGACCCCGAAGCACAGCCCCTGATGTAGCCGCGCCCAGCCGCCCCCGCACCTCCCGCCGAAAGGACCCCGTGCACACTCCACGCCCCGCCGTCCGGCTGACCGCCGGCATCGTTGCCGCCCTCGCCGTGTTCACCGCGCTCCTGGCGCTGGCCCTGGTCTCCGACGCCGACGGGCACCCGGCCTGCCCGACGTCCCGCAGCGGAGCGCTCGACATCGTGCCCGCCGGGGTCCGGCCGTGCGTGCTCTACGGCCGCTCCCCTGCTGCCGTGGCTCCCGAGGGCGGGACAGCCCCGGGCGCCGCGCCCCGGCTGAATACGACGAACGACCGCAAGCAGCCGACGGCGCCGAAGGCCCCGGTCGCCCCGAAGACCCTCGCCCCGCCGAAGGCGCCCGCTCCGGCCGCGCCGCGGCCCCCGGCCCCGGCCGTCAAGGTCCGCTGACCCTCTGCACCATCCGTGCACTTCCACGCCCCGGACGGCCCACTCGCCGCCCGGGGCGTGCGCGTGTTGTCAGACCCCGGTGCCACAGTGTCCGCATGGCCCTGGACACCGCTTCGGTCCCCGAGGCCGGTACGGCGGCTCGCCTCGCGGCCGACCTGCGCCTGCCCGTGTGGAACGCGCTCGCCGACCGCGCCGACGCACTTCGCCGCGCACTGCCCCCGCGCCCGGAAGACCCGCCGGGCCGCTGGGAGTGGTGGCGCGCACTGAACCCCCGGCAGGCCCGGGACGCGGCGCTCCTGGACCGGCTCGATACCCTGTGCGGCCACCTCGCGGGACGACCCGGCCCCGGCTACCCCGTCGGCGATCCGCTGCCGGACGCGGCGCTTGAAGAGGCCGACGGGTTCACCAGCGGTGAGACAGCCGAGCGCATCGCCGAGTACCGGGCCCTCCGAGGGGACCGGCCACTCAGGCAGCGGCCACCAGCGCGGCCAGCATCAGCGCGGTGACGTGGGCGGCCTGGTCCACGAACGCGGCGCCGCCGCGCTGGGCGAAGTCCGCGCTGCCGGTGCGCTCCATCCACCACTGCACCGGCCACCGCCGGTCGATGAAGCCGTGTGAGAGCCCCACCCAGGCGAGCACCCCGGCCGCCGTGCCCGCGCTCAGGGGCAGGTCGAGCATCGAGGCGCCCGCACCGAGGGCCGCCGCCGACACGACGACGTGCGTACCGGCGTGGGAGACGTTGGCCCGCCAGCCGGCCGCGCTCCTCAGCGCCTTGAGCTCCGACTGGCGATCGGTCTGAAGGACGTAGTCGGAGAGTAGATGTGCGACGTACAGCAGGATGAACATCGTTGCGAACATGACGGACTGACCTCCTGGTTGAACGGCATGAAGAAGGCCCGCGCGCTGGGTGCCTTCACCTTGCTGCGCGCGGGCCGCTGGTTGTGCTCCTGAAGCCCGTAGCGGGCGTGAGACCGGTCTCCTTCACGTTGTTGAGGCTGGTGTGGCTCCTGGGGGGTGTTCGGCCCTCACGGCGCCGTCGGGGCCTCCCACAGGGTTCGTGCGACGCGGTCGACGCCCCGGGAGGTCCGGGGTCGGCTGGGGCAGTCCCAGCCCGGACGGGGCGGCCGGTGCGCGAGGACCTTCCAACCGGCGCCTCGCAGGCTCGCGCCGGTCTCCCCGGCCTGCGTGTACGTGATGAGCCGGGTGTAGCCGAGGGCCTTCGCCGCCCGCCAGGCCGCCCCGTAGAGCAGGCTGTTGGCGTTGGCCGTGCCGTCGGTGGCGGTCCGGGTGACCTCCAGGGTCTGGCCGTTGTCGAGCAGCCGGGCCACGGGGCGCCCCACCATGGCGACCGCGCGCAGCACACCCTCGCCGTCCGCTGCGCCGACGCAGAACACGGCCCCGGCCGGTGGCCGGTGGTGCCGGTGCCAGGTGGCCACGAAGTCCTTCGCGTCCTTCTGCCGTACGGGCACCACATGCAGTTTCGGGCTCTCCGCCGCTGTGCCGGAGTGCTGCTGGGACACGGTGTCCTCCACGCTGCGGGGGCGCCCTGCTGCGCCCCGAAGGCGGGGACCATGAGCCAGCCGGACCGTTACCGTCCCCGCCGCTGCCGGGTGAGCGGGCGCCGGTCGGCACCCCAGGACACAAAGCCGTGCGGGTGCCTACCTTCCGCGCCATGACGAACAGCTCTTCGCAGAAGCGTGGCCGCCCGACCCTCCTGAACCGCCGGATCATCAACCAGCTCGCGCACGCCGCGCAGGCCGGCAAGACCCGCGAGGAGATGGCCGCGCACATCGGGGTGTCGCTGAGCACCTTGCAGGGGTGGATCACGCAGGGCCGCAAGGCCCGGGAGGAGGTCCTCGCGCAAGGCGGACGGGCCGTCGAGCCCGCCGCGAACTGGACCGCGCTGCCCGTAGAGCAGCGGGCCCTGCACCTGGTCGTCGCGCTCGACGTCGCCGACCGCAAGCGCCGGGCGGTCGACGCGATCCTGTCCGACGAACAGCTGGAGCGGCACGTCCCGAAGGGCCGGAAGCCGATCGGCCGCCCGGCACTCCTGTCGCCCGCGCTGGTCGACGCCGTCGTCGGGCCGTGCGCGGCCGGCGACCTGGGCACGGCCGCGACCGCCGCCGGGGTGGACCGGCGCAGCGTCCAGCGCTGGCTCACCCGCGGCCGGACGGTCCACGCGGCCGGGCGCGCGACCACCGAGTACGAGCGACTGTGCGGCACCCTGTACGCCCGGGTCGAGGCGGCCAGCAACGGCACTGCGCCCGAGCCCACCAAGGAGCCTGCGACGGCCGAGCAGGAACCGGCCTCCCGGGGGACGACGGCCATCGTCTTGACCGAGGAGCGGGTGCAGCAGCTGGCCGGGGCGGTCGAGGGTGGGGCGACCCGGGTGGAGGCCGCTGCCCGCGCGGGCATCTCCTACCGGACCTTCGCGCGGTGGCTCGCCCTGGGCGCCGCCATCAGCACGGGCCGCGCGCCCGCCAGCGAGCACGAGCGGCTGTGCGGTGTGCTCCGGGTGAAGATCACCGCGGCCGACGACTCCGCGGCGGCTGCCGGCCCGGATGCTGCGCCCGGCCTCTTCGCCCTCGGCGGCACCGTCGACACTGAGGCGCTCGCCCGGAAGCTCAACGAGGGGTCCGTCTGCATCGTGCCGCCCACGGTGTCCGGCACCCCTGCCCGCGCCGCAGCCCGTACGACGTGGCGGTCGCTCCTCGGCCGCGTGCTCACCAACCGGTTCGCGTTCCGCGCGCTGCGGGCCTGACCTGCGCGTTTTAATCCCCATGCGCTGTAGCGCATGAGGGTTTCCCCGTGCGCTGTGCCGTACGTGGGAAATCCCCATGCGCTGTGGCGTACGTGGCCAGATGCGCTACAGCGCACTTGGCTCCGTGCGCTGTAGCGCACGGAAACAAGAAGAACCCAACACAGCAGAAGGAAGAAGACGAACAAGCCCGTGGACGTCCCCCTGGGGGGAAACCGCGGGCCTCGTCGTGGCTGGTGAACCTCGGCCGCCGAGGCGGCCTCGCCGGGACACAAGCTGCCGCGGCCAGCACCGTCATCCGTTCACACCCGCTCCAGGCCGGACGGCACCGCCCCGCGGCCCGCCCGGTACGCACGAACGGAGATGCCCACCATGAAGCCCACCGTCCTCAAGGCCCTCGAAGAGTGGAAGGAAGCCTGGGATGCCACCCAGGAGCGCGCGGTCAACGCGCTGTGCCTGGCGCTCCCTGGCCTTGGCGCGTCGAAGACGCCCGCCTACTGCTGCCCCCACACCCTGGTCATCGACAAGCCGAACATCCTCGGGGAGGGGAAGGTCTGCATTGACGACGACGGCCTGGCCACGATCGAGCTCACGGACGTGCCCAACGCCGTCATCGCCGAAGCTGTCGACGCGCTCTTCGGGATCGGCTGGTTCGACGGCGCCGACGGCCCCCTCGATGAAGCCGGGCCCGGCACCTACTACTACGACAGCGAGCAGCCGCGGGCCGAGTACGTGGTCAAGCTCGGCGAGAACGACGTCGGTTCGATCGGCGTCGACTGCCTGCCCATCGGCTGGGCCGGCGAACTCCTCGAAGCCCTGACCGCCGCCCGCGAGCGGCAGGAGCAGGAAGCCGCCGCCACCGGGTGACCAGCCGGCCCGGGACGGTAGCCCGGCCCGACGTGCATGTTCTCGTCCTCGCTCCCGCCGCTCCCCCGCGGCCGTCCCCCTGACGGCCCGGCGCCGGGAGCAGGACGGAGAACCCTGCCGTGGCCCCCCGACGCCGCACAGGCCCCACGGACACCGTCCGGCTGCTCGTCCACCAGCGCGACGGCGGCCGGTGCGTCCGGTGCGACAGCCCCCGTGACCTCACCATCCACCACCGCGTCAACCGGGGCATGGGCTCGTCCAGGGAGGAGTGGATCAACCAGCCCCACAACCTGCTCCTGGTCTGCACCACCTGCAACAGCTGGTTCGAGGACCACCCCCGCGAGTCCTACAGCTCCGGCTGGAAGGTCCGCCGCCCCATGCGGCCCGACGAGATGACCGTCATCTACCCCGGAGGCGCCGAGTACGTCCTCCGCGCCGACGGCACCCGCGCCCGGGTCATGCCGCCCCGGCGCACCTCCGCCCCGCACTCGCCTGCCGGAGGTGCCCGATGAAGGTCCGCATCATCCCCCTCACCTTCCGGTGGCACCTGGTGGCGTGGCGCGGCGGACCTCGGCTCGCCGTCGGGCCGGTGCGCACCCGCGAGGACGGCCGCAGCCGCACCATCGGCGCCACGTTGTCCCTGGGCCGCTTCACCGTCGGTCTGCTACGCCCGGCCCGCGCCGCCGGCCTGACCACGGACGAGCAGTGGTACCGCGACTTCGGCCGGTTCAGCATCGGCGGGTGGCGGACGACAGGCCGGAGCGTTCCGGTCAGCACCGGCTGGATGACCGACGGCGCTGGCGGCCGAGAGGGGGCGTCCATCACCGTCGCCTCCAGGTCCTTCTACGTGATGCGGATGTACCGCCGCGCCGAGTACCGGGCCTACCGCCGCGACCGCGCCATGCACGGCCCCTTCCTGTTCCCGTACAGCGGACGAGCACGGAAGAGGCGCCGCGGATGAACCCCACCACCACGCAGGCCCGCACTATCCCCCCTCGGGTCCGCTTCGACATCAGCCCGGCCCCGGCCGGGGAGGAACTGCTGCTCCTCGCGATTCGGGAGGCCGCGCGCACCAACCCCCGCCCAATGGACGTGGTGTACAGTTTTCGGAGAAGGATGCACGGCTAGGGGAGGCCCCTGCCACCAGCGCCCCCAGGGCGCGCGCCCGGAAACGGGAAACGCGATGAGCAGCACCGACTACGACAAGGTCCGCGCCGACGCCGCCGCCGAGGTGGAGAACGAGCTCCAGGGCATCAGCGACCCCTTCGAGCGGCGGGCCAAGGCCGAGGAACTGCGCGACCAGGCGAGCATGGAACTGTCCCTGCTCAAGCCCGAGCGCGACAAGCTCCTCGCCGCCGCGGCCCTGTACAGGTACAGCCGGGGCATGTACGCCCAGTTCGGCATCAAGTACATCCAGCTCAAGAGGATCACGGCCGCGGCGCTGGGCACCCTCGTGGACATCTACAACCCGCCGCCGTACCCCCTGGACCGGGTCAAGGCGGCGAAGGACGCGGGCCTGCCCAACCCCGACGACCTGATGGAGCAGGCGATCGACGCCGCGGTCCGCTACGAGGCTGCCGAAGCCCGCCGGGACACGGCCCTCGGCCACCTGGAGGCCGCGCACGAAGCCGTGCGCACCGCCGGCGGCCGGATGAAGGCCGACGCCGTGGAGCGCCCCGACTTCGAGCAGGTCCGCCAGGACGCCGTCGATGAGATCCGCAAGGAGTTCGCCACCCTCGCGGTCGCCCCCGACGAGCGCCTGCTCCTCGCGGCCCAGGCTGTCGACCAGGCCGAGGAGGAGGTCGCCGCACTCCTGCCCGAGCGCGACGAAGCCCTCCTCAGCCTCGCCTTCTACACCACCGCCCGCGGCATCTACGAGTCCGCCGGCATCAGCCGGACCGGCCTGGCCCGCGCCCAGCAGAAGGCCCTCGGGCTCCCCCGCGACGCCAAGATCCCCACCCGGGCCGAGCAGCCGGCCGCGGCCCGCGCCGCCGGGGTGAAGTACCTCAAGGACGCCGCGCAGGAACTCCCCGCGACCGCCAAGGCGTACGAAGGGGCCAAGGCCCGCCAGTCCGCGGCCATCGAGATCCGCGACGCCGTGCTGCCGGTCCTCGCCGCCGAGCCGTACAACTGGGGCGTCGACAAGCTCGCGGAGGCCATCGACCGGGACACGAAGATCGTGCGCAGGGTGCTCGACCCCGAGAAGTACCCCACGTACGTGCCGAAGGCCGCCCGGCCGTGAAGAATTCTTCCGTCAACCTGTAACGCCTGGGGGACTCACTCCGTCTATGGCGTTGAAGGGGCTACTCCACCCCTTCACGAGGTAGGTCAGCACCACCCCTCACCGGGGCGGCCCCACC
>NZ_RPSE01000158.1:0-12562 GCF_003949955.1 Streptomyces sp. WAC05292 | reverse complement strand
GGGTGTCGCGGTGTGGGGGCATCAAGGGGCCTCGTTCGCCTGATGGCCGATGGCGGTTGCGGCTGTGCCTTCGACGCTAGGGATGCGCCCTGTGGGTCTCAAGGAAGTTGCACGAAGTGGCGGCCCGTTACCCGAGCGCGTCGATGGCGGTTCGGAGCAGGGCGCGGGCTGGCGCTCCGAAGACGGCCAATTCTTTGAGCTGGCCAAACGCTTTGGCGTACACGGCGATCTCGGAAGGGCGGGTGATGGCGATCTCGGCCGACAGCGTCTCGACGAGGACGCGTTCGGTGTCGAAGACCATGAACGTCTCCAGCGGCCAGATGGTGCGCTCGGCGGTGAGGGGGATGATCCCGAAGGCGACGGAGGGCAGGGACGTCAGTTCCAGGAGCTTGCCGAGCTGGCCTGCCATGACGGCGGTGTCGCCGATGCGGTAGCGAAGGACGGCCTCTTCGGCCAGGAGCACGAAGCGGTGGTTGCCTTCGTAGATGATGCGGGAGCGGTCCAGGCGGGCGGTCGCGGCGTCGGCGGCGTCGTTGGGGGTGCCCTGGAAGGTGCTGATGGCCGAGAGGAGCGCGGTGGCGTAGGGGTGGGTCTGCAGCAGGCCGGGGACGACGTTGGAGCAGTAGACGCGGAAGCAGCGCGTGCGCTGGTAGAGCGGGATGACCGACTCCTGGAACGGCTTGATACCGCCTCTGTGCAGGCGCTTCCACTCCTGGTACATCTCGTCCGCGGAGCGGGAGGCGGCGATCAGGTCGGGCGCCGAGTCGTCGGCGTCGCAGGCGTGGCACCAGGCGCGGATGTCGTCGTCGGAGGGCAGGGAGCGGCAGTTCTCGATGCGGGAGGCTTTGGACTTGTGCCAGCCGCACCGGTCCGCCACTTCGAACGCCTTCAGGCCGGCGTCCTTGCGCAGCCCGACCAAACGGCGGGCCAGGGCTGCGCGGGCGGCCTGCGCGGCCGAGGACGGGGAGGCGGTCGTCATGAGGTGGCGGCCCTTGAGGAGTGCGAAGGCTCAGATGCGGTAGTCGGCGTGTGGGACGGCCAGCTTCCACACCGCCTGGAAGGCGTCGGCGCACAGCTTGATCGCGGCGGGGTCCTCGGTGTGATCGGGGTCGAGGGCTTCGCCGTCGCCGGAGAAGATGTTCCACCGCACGACCCGGTCGTCGATGAGCCAGAAGTCGTTGCCGGGCAGCGCGAGGGCGGAGGCGTGGCGGCGGCCGAGCCAGCGGACTTCCTCGCCGGCGCGGATGTTGGCGTCGGTGATGGCGTGATCGAAGCGGATGTACTCGGTGACCGGTTCGGACACGATCCGGGCCCGGGCCACCTTCACGCCGCGGGCGACGGTCCGCTCCACCAGCGGCAGCCACCCGCTCCAGTACGCCGAGTCGTCGGCCGGCACGCTGCCGTCCCTCAGGAACGCGCCGTAGACCTCGCGTTCCTCGCCGACGGCGTAGACGTCGCGCAGCTCCAGGTGCAAAGCCTGCACGCGGGCGGAGTCAAGGAGGTCCTCAAAGCTGGGTGCCGGCGGCCTCTGCGGCATCGCACGCCCTCCTGATCTGCTCCACCATCCGGGCAGGGATACGCATGACCGCCTCGTCGTCCGCGGCCGGGCTGTCCTTCCCGCAGGCCGCCATCGTTATCGCGTCGGCGACCTTGCCCTGGAAGACCAGCTCCGGCCCTCGTGGGGTGTCAGTGTCCGCCCAGACCGCCGGACAGTTTCCCCCACCCGAGTTCGGGTCCGTACCGAAGAAAAGTAACGCCATGATCGCCTCCCGAGCGAGCCGGTTGCGCACAGTTGCAGCACGACCGTCCCGCGCCGTGGGGGCGACGGTCACTAGCGCGAGCGGACCACACGGGCCGGCCGCTCCGGCCGAGCCCGGGCAAGCGCCGTTTGGGACGGCTTGCCCAGGCTCGGCATGCCCAGCCGCCCCGGCTTGCCCGGCCGCCAGCTTCCACACCGGGAACACGCGCGGGATGAGGGCCCGACTGCCCCCCAAAGAAAGAGGCGCAGCCGGCTGGGCCTCCTGGCTAGCTCTCGGAGGGTTTCGCGGACGGCGGCAGGGCCATGTCGAGGAGCGCGTCGATGGTCTTCTCGCCCAGCTTGCTGTCGAGGTGGAGGGATCGGCGGATGATCTTCCCGACGGTCTCCGGGTCCACATTCAGCCGTGTGTGGGCATCCAGGCAGATCTCGCTCAGGAGGTGGGCGGTGTGGTCCGGCTTCCGCTGGACGTACCAGTCGAAGATCTCGACCACGTCGCGGCGGAGGGTGCCAAGCCAGATTCCGGTCCTCCCCTTCCGGACTCCGGTGGCCAGATGGGACAGCACGGCCTCGATCAGCGTCGTGCGCAGCGCCGACATCGGGACGAGGCTTTCGGGTCCCACCGTGAGGGAGACCGCGGGCCACCAGGCGAGGGTCTTGGCTGCCTCCTCGGTCTGCTTCCCGTCTCCCTGGATGACCTTGGTGAGGCGGTTGTGGTCGGCGACGAGTCCCTGGGGCTGCGGGGTGCCGAAAGAGGTGGTGGCGGAGAGGAGCGCGCCGGGGCCCTGGGCGCGGTGGTGCTGTTCCGCCCAGTCCCGGGCCACGGGCTGCGACCACAGGGGGCCGGCTGCACCGTGGGCCTGCGGTTCGGGCATCTTGTGGTCTTCGTACTTCGGGTCCGGGAGGTCGTCCTCGGGGATGTTCGCGATCTTCGCCAGCCCGGCGCGGTCCACCAGGAGCCCCGGCTCCAGCTCGGGGGCCTTCAGGTCGACGACGCACTCGTCCAGCGGCCGCGCGTCCGGCACGCGCCGGCGGTGCTCCGCCCACAGCGCCAGGTGATCCCGCCAGTTGGGCAGGGCCGTCTTGTGCGCGGTGAACCCGGCGATGGTCGCGACCGTCGCCTTGCCCGGGTCGGCGGGGTGGACCAGGAGGTCCGCGGCCGTGACGGTGAGCGCGTCGCGAACGGGGCGGGCGTCGTAGCGTTCGTAGGCGCCGTCGAAGACCACGCCGGGCCGGTGCCAGGCGGTGCCGTCCCACCAGTAGCCGCCGTGCCGGTACAGGAAGCCGGTGTGGCTGTACACCCAGTCGTGGTGGAGTCCGCTCCAGCTGGCGTCGGTGACCAGCACGACGGTGCGGCCGTGTTCGGGGTGGTAGTGGACGGCCCACGCGTATGCGCGGTTCTTCGGCTCGGTGGTGAACGCCACCCATCCGTCTCCCGGTAACGGGTCGGTGCGGCCCCACAGTCCCTCGCCCTGGTCCCGGCCGGTGCGCTCGATCGCGTCCGGGTTGTCGAGCGGCAGCCGTTCGTCGTTGATGAACGGCAGTCCCGGGACGGGGTGATCGGTACGAAGTCCGTTGGCCACCGGACGGAAGTCACCCAAGATCTTCTCTCCCTTGCGACGTGAGAACCCCGCGCGACGCGGGGAGTAGGTCCCCCCATCCCTGCGGCAGCATCGGCTCCGTTAAACCGCTGGGGCGGGACATGCAGCGGGCCGTCGCGAAGTCGACCAGTCCAACGAAAACGTGGCCGTCAACTTCTCCACGCCGGCGCCGTCTGGCCGCACGAGTGGTGCGGGCCAAAATGGAGGGCCTGCCGATCGGCGGGCCCTCCACCCTGCGGGGTCTGATCAGTGGAGGGGCGTCACCACAGCTCGGGTACCGGCCGCGTTCGGCCGCTGCATAGGCGGCACTGTAGGCCAGTGGATGCCGCCGCCAGGTGCCACTCCAGCACCGGGCCCACAACCCGTTCGCCGCGTGGGCAGCGGACGGCCGCGGCAGGCAGCCGCGAAGCTGGCGAACAACTACCGAACATGATCACCACGGTTCCAAGCCGGCCGGGTGACAGGTCCCGGGCCGGCCGGCTGGTCTCAGCATCGGCCACAGTGGCCATGTGGCTCACCCGCGCCCCCTCCGCAGATGGACCCCAGGCGCAGCTGCGTGGACCGAGCCGGGTGCCGGAAGACCCCACCCCGGTCGACCGCCCGGTCGTCACTGACGTCCGCCACAAGGTCCGCTCAGCTTGCCCCATCGAGGAGCTCGGGTGCTCGGGCGGCCTCTTACGACTCACGGCGGCCGCCGGAACCGGCTCCATCAACCACGCCTGCAAGGTCGGCAGCTTGGCGGTGATCAGCCTCGGCTGCGAGCTGAGCGCGGACATGGCCCAGTTCGGCGATCCCACTGCGCCGAGTCGGGCGAGTTCCACCGCCATCGGCCTGCCTGTGCCGCGTACGTGGGCCCGCTGCCACGCTATGCGCGTTGCAGTGAGGCGAGTGGTGCGGTTGCGGGAACGGCGTGGGAGGAAGGGCGGATGGCGGAGGGCACGGCAAGCAGGCTGGACGAGCGGGTCCTGGTGAGGGATCTTGCGAGGTCTCGCGTTTATCTTGCGAGCGGACCAGCGCCGCACTGACATCTACTTTGCGCACGACACCGTAGCCATATCGGCGAGAGCTGGGACCACATGGCGCCCAGGGACGAGAGCAGCCGGTAGACCGGAAGAGTCATGCTGCCGACTTCTGGCATCGTGTCGGTTCTTGACGTCAGACGGGCCATGTTCCGAGTGCGCGGGCGAGCTGTTCGTGCTGTTCGTAGGTGGTGCCTTGGGCGAGCCTCAGGTCATGTCGCGGGCTGCGGGGGTCATTGCTGTAGAGAATGCCGCCGAAGGGCTGCTCATCGGACAGCGACCAGGAGGTCGGGTCCCACAGCGGATGGTCCACCAGGATCTCCGCCATGCGCACAGTCTTGTCGGCCATAACGCCGACCCGGACCAGCGCCTCGGCTATTGCGTCGATCGCCGGCGTCGGCGCCATGGCGTATATGCGCTCGAACAGCGTCTCCTCGTCGCTCATCGCGGGCAGCAGGAGCAGCAGTCGGGCGTAGCGGTCATGGATTCCGGGGGACTCACGGTCCGGGGTCTCGGCGATGTGCAGCAGTTCCCGCCAGGAGAGGCCGGGGCCCGCCTGGGGTCCGTTGATGGTCGCGAGGTGGCCGTGTCGTTCCCAGTCGGGGTGGGTGATGAGGTAATGCGTGCCCCGGTCTTCGGAACCGTTCACCACCACCGCGGTGTGCCCGCCGCCGAACGGGATCCGGAACACGGGCCGGTTGTCCTCGTCCGTCAGCGCGTCGTGCACGGCGTAGGCATCGGCCGAGTCCGCGCCGAACCACTCCGGGGTCGGTGGAGGCTCCGGCACGCACCAGCTCGCCGGGTAGCACATCCACATGAGGTACGCGGCCCAGAAACCCCGGCGGGAGACCAGTTCTTCCCCGGCCACCAGTGAATCATCGTCGAATCCGTTGATCTTCACCAGGTAAGACTGCCAGCATCCACTGACACGCCACGCACCCCCTGACCAGCGATACCCCCGCCGCGCCCGACCGCCGTCGTTTCCCGGCAACATCTCCACCGAGACCGGCAACCGACACCGGCCCACTCTCTCGGGTGCGGCCGTGGTCGAAGAGTCCGGCGAACTTGCACGGTGCGTCTGGCCAGCGCTCAAGGCGTTCGTGAACATCTCGGGCGCGGACTGGCCGGTGCGGAAGCGCTGGCCGGTGCTGGTCAGGAAGCGGCGCAGCTCCATGGTTGCGGTGGTCACGGTGGTGCCGCTCTCGGTCTCGAGTGGTGCTCGCCCGGCCCGGGTTGGGCCGGCCGTCGTGCTGTTACGCCGCGCACCCGAGGATCCCCAGGCCTCGTCCGGGTGGCGGCGGGTTCAGAGGGCCTTGGCGGGCCGGGATGCGGCGGCTTCGGTGAGGCGGTCCAGGCGCTCGTAGAGGGCGCGGATGAGGCGGGCACGGCCCTGGGCGCAGCGCACCGTGCCGTCCGAGGCAGCGAACAGGCGCCGGTCGGCTTCGTCCAGGACGACGTCGGCGAGGGCGCGGGCGGCGTGGTCGGCGGGCAGCTGGTCGGCGGCACGGCGGACGTCAGCGGCGACCGCGCGGGCGGCGCCGGTCCGCTGCAGCGCGATCTGGTGGAGGTCTGCTGGCTGTAGCCCGGTCTCGCCGGTCCAGCCGAGCACGGCCTTGGCCAGGTGCTCGTGGGTGCCTGGGTCGAGGGGGAGTGCACCTTCGAGGAGCCCTTCGGGGTCGTGCAGGGCCAGGTGTCTGCTGCTCATCAAAGCCTCGTTGGGGCGGTCGCGGGGTGTGCGGCGGGGGCGGGCACGGCCTGGCCGCCGTCGTGCTCTTGGTTCTCGGGCTGCTGGGCAAGGAAGCGGGCGAAGCCGCGGTCCGCGCGGGCGAGCAGCGCCGAGGACGGAACGCCATACCGGGGCTTGGGGGCGGTGGTGCTGGTCGTGCGTGCGCGCATGAGGCACCGCCCCCTCTTTTGCTGGTGTCCGTCGGTGTTTCGACGCTACGGACGGCGTAACGCGGACGGCGGCGACAGTGGTCGGCACTGTTTTTCCCGGCCCCTCGAGACCAAGCTGTACCCGACCGTCCCTCGTACGTATGTAACACCTTCTACGAGCGTGTGTGAAATGACAGATGCAATCGACTGGCCGGAGCTGCGAACCTTGTACGGTACGGCGGCGCTACCTGATCTGAATACCTGCCATTTCTTCTACCTGCACATCGATGAACGCGACACCTCGGTAACATTCGGCTTCGAGACCCAGCAGCTTCCAGAGCACCCAAAGCCGGAGTGGGCAGAGAAGGCGTACAACACGCTGCGCTTCTGGATCGAGTTCACCGGTGTGGCAGACCTCAAACTGCGGGGCATCCAGGCGGAGGCGGAACGCTCCGTCAAGATCACAGGCGGCAACACGCCCGGCTCCCACCAGGTCTCCGTGCGCAGCAGCACCCGCTCGATGGCCTTCCCTGCCGCCGCTTCGCAGGTCTCCCACACCCGGGTCTACCTGCAGGGACCGGTGTAGCGGCCGCTGCTGCCGGTCCTGGATCCCCGAGTGCGCTGCTGAACAGCGGCAGGCGCGGAACCGACGGGTCGTCGAGCCCGTCGGCCCGCCTGCCGGCCGCCCTCCTGAGCAAACCAGCGCACCCTACAGTGGATAGTCGTTGTGCCAGGGGGCATCCAGCTCGTCGGGGTCGATGCCAAGGCTGGCGACGGCCCCGTCGACTTCTTCGATCGTCGAAAACGTGCCCAGGTTCCGCCGCGTGATGGATTCCTCGCCGAAGCACGTGTTGTCATCCGCCAGGTGTTCGGGAATCTCCACCGTGAAAACCATGAACCCACCGTCCACGGGATAAACAGCGACCCAGGCGACTCGCCCCGGCTCGTGCGCCGCGATACGAGCCGTGATGCCTGCCTTTGTCATCGTCAGGCGATTTGCCGCGCGCATCCGCATTTCGTTATCTCTCTCCCCAGAAAATTCGAATGATTTCGCCACCGTACGGAGATTTCGGAAAAGTGTGGACTTGGAGATGAGGGAGATCCCCGTCCCGATTATCCGCACCATGTCCCAGAACGCGGCCGTCCTCTCCTAGCTTGTCGTCCCAATGATACGTGCCCGCCTTGTCGCCGAAGTACTGGCGTGTTCCTTTCCCGTCGAACCCTTCGGCATTTCGGTATCCGTCGCCGAGGAACTTCCCGAGCAGGATCTCCTCTGCTTCGGCCCGCGATTTCACATATATCGCGGTCTGCCCGTTGTCGATGTCCCGCACCGCGCGGGAGACATTGCCGCTCGACCAGGGGATGTCGTATGGCTTGAGGCCCAGCGGGTCCGACCACACGTGGGGGTTGAGGACGTAGGCCGTCGGGTTGGGAGCGGGCACCAGACCCAGCGGGTCCGGGGAAAGGTAACGAGCCGTTTCCGGGTCATATACGCGGAAGTAGTTGTGGTGGAAGCCTGTTTCAGGGTCGAAGTACTGGCCCGGGAAGCGCAGTGGTGTGTACGCCGTCGCATCGCGGTTCCAGGTCGTGGCGCCCCACAGAGAGGACCGCGTGTGCCAGGCGATCTCGCCGCCCTCGGAGACGAGTTCCTTCGGCGTGCCGATCAGATCCGTGACGATCGCGAAGAAGCGTACGTCGACGCCGTTGGTCTCGGTCTGCGTCAGCGGATGCACACCGCTGTGGGTCCAGGTCACCGTGACTGGGTCACTCGTCTGCTCGCACAGGGTGGAGCCGTCCCACGTGAAAACCGTTTCCTCGGCCACTGAACCGTCCGCGGTAAGCCGACGCTTGCCGATCCGTCGGGACAGTGCGTCGTAGACATACCGCCAGACCGTGCCGTCCGGGGTCACCACTCCGGCCAGCCGGTCCTCGGCATCCCACTCGTACCGCCAGGTGTCCGGCTTGCGGGACAGCCTCGCCTTCTGACGCAGGGTGGTGCGGCCCAGGCCGTCGTGCTCATACCGGATTCCGCCCGCGTTCACGACACGGGTTCCCGTATAGCTGCGGGAGCCCCGCGCCGCCGCTCCCGGGTGGTAATCGGGCCAGGTGGCCTCGATCTGGTTGCCAGCGGCGTCGTAGGCGTACTGCTCCTCCCACGACGGGCCGTGGACAGCGGTGACACGCGCCGCGTCATCGAGCGTGAAAGTACGCGAACCCGCCAGCAGATCGTCGAGTGCGGTCAGGGCCCCGTCGGGCCTGTAGGCGTATCCGCGACGCTGCAGTGTGCGGCCGTCACGGGCCACCAGGCGCTGGTTCTTGGGCCGCCCAAGCTCGTCGTAATCGTGGGTGAGGGTGAGAGCCCCTGCGATCGTGCGGGAAACCTCCTGACCCGCGGCGTCATAACCGAAGCCAATCGTGCGGCCGGAGGTGGTGAGGGACAACCGGCGGCCAGCGGCATCGTAGGTCCAGGTGGCCGTCGCCCCTGACGGAGTGGTACGGCTGACTCGGCGGCCCAGAACGTCGTACGCATAGGTGATCGTCCGTCCGTTGACCGTCTCGGATACGACACGGCCGTGCCTGTCGCGCAGCCAGGTGATCGTCGCATGCGGCGACGAGGCGACGGCGAGCTGGTCGGAGGCGTCGTACTCGAAGGCAGTGGTGCCATCCGCAGTGGTCTTCCGGGTGACTTGGCCGAGCACGTTGTACTCGTACGTGACGGTCTCACCCAAAGCGTTCGTACACGCAGTCAGCCGGCCAGCCGGGTCATAGACATAGCTCAGTGTGCGGTCGTCGAAATCGGACTGGCGCAGGAGGCGACCAGCCGGGTCGTAGGCGTAGGTCCAGATCAGCCCCTCGGGGTTGGTGACCCCCGTCATCCGCAGTCCGGCATCGTGAGAGAACTCGTACCGGGCCCCGTCGGGGGTGGTGCGGGCGACCAACAAGTCGAAGTCGCTGTACTCGTAGGACGTCGTCGCATCGGCCCGGTCCGTGTACGTGAGGCAGTTCCCCTCGCCATCGTACGTCCATGACTCCGCTGCTCCATCTGGGTACTGCCGTTGTGACAGGCGACCTTCGACCGTCCAGGTCTGGTGCAGAGTCCGGCCGAGAGGGTCGGTCAGGGCAACGGGACGACCGAAAGAGTCCCGCTCGTACGACGTGGTAGCACCCAGCGGGTCCGTGATGGTGAGTGGCAGCCCGGCTGCGTTGCAGGAGATACGAGTGACATTGCCCAGCGCGTCGGTCACCGAGGCCGGGTGGCCGAACTCGTTATGACCGAAGCGGGTCGTGGCACCGGCCGCTGACGTCGTCGACAGCAGGTTGCCGCGTTCGTCGAACGTCTGCCGGACCGATGTGCCGTCCGACCGTGTCAGCTTTGCAGGCAGGCCGAGCTCGTCGTACTCGACGCGGCTCGACCGTCCGTCTGGACGGGTCACCGACACCAGGCGGCTCTGCTCGTCGTACGTGCACGTCGTCGTAAGGCCCAGGGGATCCGTTCGTGTGAGGAGACGACCGTTGCGGTCATACGTGAATCGCGTCGTCGCGCCCAGTGGATCCGTCTCCGCGATGACGCGGAACCGACCGTCGATGCGGTAGCGAGTTGTGTGGCCCTCGGCCGTGGTGAGCGTGGTGGTGTGGTGGCCCGTGTCCGGGTCCTGCTCGGAGTACTCAAGGGTCAGCGTAAGGTGGCCGCCACTCCCCCCCTCGGCGGTGCAGCGGTCGTGGTCGTCGTAGGCGTAGGTGTAGGAGTGGTCGTTGGTGTCGGTCCAGGAGGTGATGCGGGCGCGGTCGTCGTAGGTGAAGCGGAGTGGCTTGCCCGAGGAGTTGGTGACGGCGGTGAGGTGTCCGTCGGTGTAGCCGTAGGCGAGGATGCGGGGGCCGCCGTCGAGGTGGAGGGCGGTGATGCGGCCGTCGGCGGTGTCGAAGCGGAGGCGGTAGCCGCCGGAGTGGGATATGCCGAGAGGGGTGCCCTGGGCGTCGTACTCGAAGGTGATCAGGTTGCCGTTGCGGTCCTCGAGCTGGGCGATCGGTGCAATGCCGTTGCCGTCCGGGTCGCCCGCCGGCGGGGTGAAGCGGCGGGTGTGCCCGGTCGCCGGGTCGGTCACGGTCCAGTCGCCGTCGGGGGTGCGTTCGATCGGGTGGCGGGGCGCCGAGGGGGAGACGGGCAGAACGGGGAGGCCGGGAGCGGTGTGCGGGTAGGGCACGCGCAGGCCGTCCTCGGTGACGAGGATGACGCCTTCGGCGTCGACTTCGAGGTGCTGGTCGACGGTGGACGCCCAGGTGGGGCCGAACCAGCGGCCCGCGGTGTAGCCCGATTCGGCGCGGCGAGTGAAGGCCAGTGGGAGCACACCCGGTAGGACGACGTCAATCTGGGGCAGAAACATGCGGCCCGTCGCAAGATCGACGGGATCCGTGTCGTCGTGCCGCTTTCCGGCATCGGGTGTCTCGCTCGCGTGCGGACCGTGTTGGTCAAGGCTCGTACGGGCGGGTCCTGGTTTGGCGTCGTCGAGGTGTTTGGCGGTGGTGGCGGCTTTCTTGGCGGCGCCGGCGCCTTTGGAGCCGATGAGTTCGGGGATGAGTTTGCCGAGGCCTTCGGAGGGGTCCTTCATGAACTCGTCGAGCATCTTCTTGCCCGAGCCCCAGGGGTCGTTGACCATGGTGACGAGGCCGGCGGCGGTGGAGTTCAGGTTGGTGAGGTACTCGGCCGGGTGGGCGATGTTGTAGGGGTCGCCGGGGTTGAGGGAGCGGGCGAAGCTGACGATGCCGGCGGTTCCCTTGACGACGCCGCCCAGGAGGTGGGTGGTGGCGAGGTCGAGGTAGTCCAGGCCGTCGCCGAGCTGCTGGGCATAGGACGGCTTGGGCGGGGCCGCGTCGCGGGCGGCGCGGACGGCGCTGGCTGCGTTCTCGGCGAGTTCGTTGCGCTGCTTGCGAGCCTGGTCGAGCTTCTCCTGGGCCGCGGCCGCGAGGGGCTTGCCGGGGTCGTCGAAGGTCTCCGAGGGCCTGGGCGGGAGGTGGTCCTTCTTCGCCTCGACGGCATCCTTGTAGGCGGTGACCTGCTTGTTGTAGGCGTCGCGGGCGTCCTCGGAGACCTTCTTCGCCTTGTTGTAGTCCTCCAGGGCTTCCTTGGCCGTGTTCTGCGCCCACTCCACGGTCTCGGCGAAACGGTTCATCGCGTCGGCGGCCTTGCCGAAGGCGTCGGCGGCCTTGAACCAGCGCGGCGGCTCCTTCGCCACCGCCTCCCGGAAAGCGCGGGCGGCCTCGCCCTTGAGCCCGTCCGGCTCGGTCAGGTTCTTCAGCCCGGTGCCGACGGAGGTGAACGCCTTCTGGAAGTCATTCAGGTGCCCGACCTGTTCGCGGATCTTCGACGGGCTGCCGTAGACGAGCTTCTTGGGGTCCTCGGTCTGGCCGAGCTCGAGCTCGGCGACGTCGGCGCCGAGCTGGTTGGCCGCCGAGCGGCTCTTGTCGCGGATCCAGTCCGCACCGCTGTCCCAGCCGGCGTCCTCCGCGACGTCGGCGACCTTGTCGCCGCCCCACTCGACGAAGTCGCCGACCTTCTCCGCACCGTCCTCGACGACGTCCTCAACCGAATCCGGTACCCAGTCCCGCCAGCCCATCAGCCCTTGCCCCCGCTACCCCCGCCGGCCTGGTCCAGCAGGTCCTTCAACGATCCGATCCGCCCCGTGGAGGTGACGGTGTCCTTGGTGTCCGACCAGGTCTGCCCGATGTCCTTCGCACTCTGATCGAAGGACTTCGCGCTGCAGTCCGGCTTGTAGAGGTCCGCGGTGACGATGTCGCCCCAGGCCTTCTTCTCGATCTCGTCCTCACTGGCGTGCGGGTTGCCCCAGGCGGCGTTGAGGGCCACCTTGAACGAGCCCTGCACGTACTGGTCCTCCTCCCACATCGTCCCCGCCGCGATCCCGAGGTTCCCGGCGAGGGCGGAGGCGTCCTGGATCAGGGCGCGCACGCCCCACTCCCAGCGTTCGCAGAAGTCCTCGAAGTCCTTGGCCAGGCCCGCGTGCCCGGTCTCCATGCCGGTCATCGCCAGGTTCTCGAAACCCGCACCCTGGGAGGCGCCGGCCGCATCCCCGCTCTCGCGGAGCTCGGCGATCGCCGCCCGCAGACCGCTCTGGATGGCCGCGACAGCCTGCGGCGACACCTCCAGGTCGCCGTTGCCCGCCATCAGGCCGCCCTACCTTTCAACTCACGGGTGCACCCCAGCCATTCGTAAGGTTGTGGCACCCAGGGGAGCGGGGTGTGGCTCTCAGGCTGGCTGCTGTTGTTCGTGGCTCCGGAGGCTTGGCCGCCCTGCTCCC
>NZ_RPSE01000157.1:0-12599 GCF_003949955.1 Streptomyces sp. WAC05292 | reverse complement strand
ACTCCCGCCGGCCCCTGCCGGCTCTCCCCGCGCCGCCCCCGGCCCTCCGGAACGCCACCCCCCAGGGGGCGCAGTCATACCAGAGGAGGATCCGGCCGGTCCCGCGGTCAGACTCCAGTGGGCCGGTGAACGGGCACCGCGGCTGATCCCCCGCCCCTCCCGCGCGGAGACGATGGGAGGGTCCCAATCCGCAGACCGCCGCAGCCGGTCAGCACCCGAGGAGCAGCCCCCGTGACCACCATGAACCACGCCCCGCACACCACCCTGGCCGTGGCCGCCCGGGCCACCGGCCTCTCCAAGGTGTACGGCCAGGGCGAGACCCAGGTGGTCGCCCTCGACAACGTGTCCGTGGACTTCGGCCGCGGCCGGTTCACCGCGATCATGGGCCCGTCCGGCTCCGGCAAGTCGACGCTGATGCACTGCGTCGCCGGCCTCGACACGTTCTCCTCCGGCTCGGTCCGCATCGGCGACACCGAGCTCGGCTCCCTCAAGGACAAGCAGCTCACCCAGCTGCGCCGCGACAAGATCGGCTTCATCTTCCAGGCGTTCAACCTGCTGCCGACCCTGACCGCCCTGGAGAACATCACCCTCCCGATGGACATCGCCGGCCGCAAGCCAGACAAGCAGTGGCTCGACACGGTCATCGAGATGGTCGGCCTCTCCGGCCGCCTCGGCCACCGCCCCACCCAGCTCTCCGGCGGCCAGCAGCAGCGCGTCGCGGTGGCCCGCGCCCTGGCCTCCCAGCCCGAGATCATCTTCGGCGACGAGCCCACCGGCAACCTCGACTCCCGCTCCGGTGCCGAGGTCCTGGGCTTCCTGCGCAACTCCGTGCGCGAACTCGGCCAGACCGTCGTCATGGTGACCCACGACCCGGTCGCCGCCTCCTACGCCGACCGCGTCGTCTTCCTCGCGGACGGCCGCATCGTCGACGAGATGCTCGCCCCCACCGCCGACGGCGTCCTCGACCGCATGAAGGCCTTCGACGCCAAGGGCCGCACCAGCTAGTCCCCGCCGGTGCCGTGACCGGGCCGCAGGCCCGCAGCCGCCGGCCCGCAGCCCTCCCCGAACCGCCCGACCGCGCCTCCTGCGCCGCCGCCCCGGCGGCCGCCACGACTCCTGGATTCCCCATGTTCCGTACCGCCCTGCGCAACGTGCTCGCGCACAAGGCCCGACTGCTGATGACGGTCCTCGCCGTCATGCTCGGCGTCGCCTTCGTCTCCGGCACGTTCGTCTTCACCGACACCGTCGGCAAGGCGATGTCCGACCAGTCCCGCAAGAGCTTCGACGGGGTCGCCGTCTCCGTCAGCCACCTCGGCCCCGGCCGCGCCGAGGACGGCACCAAGGAGGAGGGCGAGCCCGGCATCAGCCAGCAGACCCTCGACAAGGTCGCCAAGCTGTCGGGCGTCGCCTCCGCCTCCGGCCGCGTCTCCGGCTTCGCCGGCGTCGCCGACCCCTCCGGCAAGCTCATCGGCAGCGGCTGGATGAACCAGGGCGCCAACTTCGCGCCCGTCCAGGACGGCAAGGACCCCCGCTACGCGTTCACCGCGGGCAGCGGGCCCGCCAAGGCCGAGGAGATAGCCCTCGACCAGGCCTCCGCCAAGGCCGGCCGCTACTCCGTCGGCGACAAGGTGCGCGTCGCCACCAACGGCCCGGTGAAGGAGTACACCCTCAGCGGCGTCTTCACCACCGAGGACGGCGCCGTCAACGCCGGCGGCTCGCTCGTCCTCTTCGACGCCAAGGTCGCCCAGGAGCTCTACCTCGCCCCCGGCTACTACTCCGAGCTGGCCGTCGCGGCCAAGCCCGGCACCGACGCGGCCAAGCTCCTCGCCGACGTCACCCCGGTCGTCGGCAAGGACGCCAAGGCCGAGACCGGCGCCGCCCTCGCCGAGCGCAACGCCAAGAACATCGAACAGGGCATGAGCGGCCTGAAGACCGGCCTGCTCGCCTTCGGCTTCATCGCCCTCTTCGTCAGCATCTTCCTCATCTACAACACCTTCAGCATGCTGGTCGCGCAGCGCACGAAGGAACTGGCCCTGCTGCGCGCCGTCGGTGCGACCCGCAGCCAGGTCCGCCGCTCCGTCCTGACGGAGTCCCTGCTCGTCGGCCTGCTGTCCTCCGTCCTCGGCCTCGGCCTCGGTGTGCTCCTGGCCATGGGCCTGCGCTCCGGCATGGACAGCTTCGGCGCGAAGATCCCGGCCGGCCCGCTGGTCGTCTCCACGACCGCCGTCGCCACCGCCCTCCTCGTCGGCCTGGTCGTCACCGTGCTCGCCGCCTGGCTGCCGGCCCGCCGCACCTCCAAGATCCCGCCGGTCGCGGCGATGGGCAGCGCCCACCTCCCGCAGACCGCCAAGTCCCTCGTCCTGCTCAACAGCTTCGGCGGCGTCCTGGCCGGCCTCGGCGCGGCCCTGATCCTGTGGGGCTCCGCGAAGGGCGGCGAGACCGGCCGCTGGATCATCGGCGGCGGCGCGTTCTTCACGCTGATCGGCGTGGCCGTGCTCATCCCGATGCTGTCCCGGCCCCTGATCGCCGTCGTGCGCCCCCTGCTGACCCGCGTCTTCGGCACCGCCGGCAACCTCGCCGCCCGCAACGCGGTCCGCAACCCGCGGCGCACCGGCGTCACCGCCGGCATGCTGACCATCGGCCTCACCCTGGTGACGGGCCTGACCGTGCTCGGCGTGACCGTCGGCCAGGCCGTCGACCGCTCCACCACGGACCAGATCCGCGCCGACTACATGCTCACCATGGCCAGCGGCGGCGACCTGGACCCCTCGGTCCTGACCGCGCTGGAGAAGACCCCGGGCGTCACGGCGGTCTCCGCCCAGCAGTCCGCCTACTTCAAGGGCAAGGACGACGTCTTCCACTCCGCCTCCGGCGTCAACCCGGCCGCCATCGAGAAGGTCGTCAACCTGAAGGTCACCAGCGGCTCGGTCGCCTCGCTGGCACAGGGCCGGATCGCCGTCGCCGACAAGACCGCGAAGAAGGCCGGCCTGTCCGTCGGCAGCACGATCGACGCGGCCTTCGACGGCGGCGAGAAGAAGACCCTCACGGTCGGCGCGGTCTTCGAGGAGAACGAACTCGTCTCCCCCTACGTCCTCGACGCCAAGCTCGTCCCGGTCCCGGCCGGCGAGAAGCCGCAGATCCGCCAGGTCTTCGTCAAGCTGTCGGGCGGCGAGTCCGCGGCGAACGAGAAGAAGGTCATCGACGCCCTCGGCGACAACCCCGCCATCAAGATCGACACCAAGCAGGACATCCGCAACGAGATGGGCGGCATCATCAGCACGATGCTGAACCTGATGTACGGCCTGCTCGGCATGGCCCTCGTCATCTCGGTCCTCGGCGTCGTCAACACCCTGGCCATGTCGGTGTTCGAGCGGACCCAGGAGATCGGCATGCTCCGCGCCGTCGGCCTGGACCGCGGCCGGGTCAAGAACATGATCCGCCTGGAGGCCGTGGTCATCTCCCTCTTCGGCGCGGTCCTCGGCGTCGGCCTCGGCACCTTCCTCGCCTGGGCTCTGGGCCGCACCTTCAAGAAGAGCATCCCGAACTACGAGCTGGTGATCCCCTACGACCGGATCGGCGTCTTCCTGCTGCTGGCCGCCGTGGTCGGCGTCCTGGCCGCCATGTGGCCGGCGCGCAGCGCGGCGAAGCTGAACATGCTGACCGCGATCAAGACCGAGTAGCAGCGGCCGGCAGCGTGCAGGGCCCCGGGGCGGCGGAACCGCCCCGGGGCCCTCCGCGTTCCCGGGCGCGTCACGGGGGCGAGCCGGGACCGGCGCCCCACGTGCGGGCCCGCAGGGGCATCCGGGAGGGGCCGCCGTCCTCGGACCGCACCGCGAGGACCTGGTTGACGCCGAGCCGGTTGTGCTCGAAGCCGAGCGCGGACGCCGCCATGTACAGCAGCCACACCCGCGCCCGCCCGGGCGAGGTCAGGGCGGCGGCCTCCTCCCAGTGCTCCTCCAGCCGGGCCACCCAGGCCCGCAGGGTGAGGGCGTAGTGCTCGCGCAGCGCCTCCACGTCGCGGACCTCGAAGCCGGCCCGCTCCAGTTCGCCGACCGTCGTGCCGAGCGGGGACAGCTCCCCGTCGGGGAAGACGTAGGCGTCGATGAACGCGTCGACGCGGTAGGCCCGCTCGTCCGCCTCGGGGCGGCGGGCGATCTGGTGGTTCAGCAGCCGGCCGCCGGGGCGGAGGAGGGCGTACAGGGAGCGGGCGTACTCGCGGTAGCGGGCGGCGCCCACGTGCTCGGCCATCCCGATGGAGGAGATCGCGTCGTAGGGGCCGTCGCCGACGTCGCGGTAGTCCTGGACGCGGATCTCCACCCGGTCGGCGAGTCCCTCCTCGGCGACCCGCTTGCGGGCGTGCCCGGCCTGCTCCGCGGAGAGCGTGACACCGGTGACGCGGACGCCGTACGAGCGGGCCGCGTGCAGGGCGAGGGCGCCCCAGCCGCAGCCCACGTCGAGGACGCGCATGCCGGGCTCCAGGCCGAGCTTGCGGCACACGAGGTCGAGCTTGTCGTACTGGGCCTGCTCCAGGGTGGCGCCGGGGCTCCAGTAGGCGCAGGAGTACACCATCGAGGGGCCCAGGACGTGCGCGTAGAAGTCGTTGCCGACGTCGTAGTGGTGGCTGACGGCCCTCCGGTCACGGCCCCTGCTGTGCCGGCGCCCGCCTCGGCGGGCGGCCTCCTCGGACGGCGGTCCGGGCGGCGGCCACGGCCCGGCGAGGGCGGCGAGTTCGCGCAGGGCGGCGCGGCGGGCCGGATCGCGCAGCAGCGCTGCGGTCCCCGCCGGCGCGGTGGCCCCGGGGTCCGCCGGGGCGGTCGGCCCGCGCTCCCACAGCAGGCCGGACACCCGGTCCAGCAGCCCGTACAGGTCGCCCTCGACGGTGAGGTCCCCGGCGACCCAGGCGCGGGCCAGGCCGAGCTCCCCCGGCCGCCACACCATGCGGCGCAGGGCGCGGCGGCGGGCCAGGACGAGGACGGGCCCGCCCGGCGGCCCCGCCTCGCTGCCGTCCCAGGCCCGGATCCGGACGGGGAGCGGTGCGCCCAGCAGGGTCTCGGCCGCAGCGGCCAGCCGCGGTGCGGCGTCGGTCATCGTCGGCACCTCCAGTCCATCCGATCGGACGGACTACCCCGGTACGGCGCCGGCCATGCCGCGGGCGGGCGGCGGCCGGGTGCGCCGAAGGGGCCGCCCGCACCACGGATGGCGGGCGGCCCCTTCGGGGACGTACGCGGCGGGCCGGACGCACGGGGCGTCCTGCCTGCCGTCAGACCTGCGTCAGGAGGCCTTGGCCTTCTCGGCCGGCGCGGCCGCGGCGGCCGGAGCCGGGGCCGGCTTGGCGGCCTCGTAGAACTCCTCGCGGGGGGTCTCCAGAGCACCCAGGGAGACGACCTCGCGCTTCAGGAACATGCCGAGCGTCCAGTCGGCGAAGACGCGGATCTTGCGGTTCCAGGTCGGCATGGCCATGCCGTGGTAGCCGCGGTGCATGTACCAGGCGAGACGGCCCTTGAGCTTGATCTTCATCTTGCCCATGACGATCATCGCGACGCCCTTGTGGACGCCCAGACCGGCCACCGCACCCTTGTTGGAGTGCTCGTACTCCTTCTGCGGGAAGCCCCGCATGCCGGCCACGACGTTGTCGCCGAGGACCTTGGCCTGGCGCAGCGCGTGCTGGGCGTTCGGCGGGCACCAGGCGTTCTCGACGCCGGCCTTGCGGGCGGCGACGTCGGGGATCTGGGCGTTGTCGCCGGCGGCCCAGATGTAGTCGGTGCCCTGGACCTGGAGGGTCGGGGCGGTGTCGACGTGGCCGCGCGGGCCGAGCGGGAGGCCGAAGCGGGCCAGCGCCGGGTTGGGCTTGACGCCCGCGGTCCACACGATGGTGTTGGAGTCGACCTCGAGGCCGTTCTTCAGCACGACGTGGCCGTCGACGCAGGAGTCCATCGAGGTGCCGAGGTAGATCTCGATGCCGCGGGACTCGAGGTGCTCCTTGCCCCAGGTGCCGAGCTTGGGCCCGACCTCGGGAAGGATCTTGTCGGCCGCGTCCACCAGGATGAACCGCATGTCCTCGCGGCTGATCGTGGAGTAGTACTTGGCGGCGTCGCGGGCCATGTCCTCGACCTCGCCGATCGTCTCGGCGCCGGCGAAGCCGCCGCCGATGAAGACGAAGGTGAGGGCCTTGCGGCGGACGTTCTCGTCCGTCGTGGACTCGGCCTTGTCGAGCTGCTCGAGGACGTGGTTGCGCAGGCCGATGCCCTCTTCCACGCCCTTCATGCCGATGCCCTGCTCGGCGAGGCCGGGGATCGGGAAGGTGCGGGAGATGGCGCCGAGGGCGATCACCAGGTAGTCGAAGGGCAGCTCGTACGCCTCGCCGACGAGCGGCGTGACGACGGCGACCTTGCGGTCCTGGTCGATGCTGGTGACCCGGCCGGTGAGGACCTCCGCCTTGGGCAGCACGCGTCGCAGCGGGACGACGACGTGCCGAGGCGAGATGCTGCCTGCGGCCACTTCGGGGAGGAAGGGCTGGTAGGTCATGTACGACCGCGGGTCGACGACCGTGACGGTCGCCTCGCCGTAGCGCATCTTCTTCATGATGCGCTTGGCTGCGTACAGGCCTACGTACCCACCTCCTACAACGAGGATCCTGGGACGCTCCGTGGTGCTCATGGAACGAGTATCCAGCACCCCCAGGGGTGATGCTCGTGAGCCCCTTCACAAGAACCGACAGGGCCTCTGCTACACTGCGCCGCCCACGTGACGGAGGTCATGGCGCGGATCGGGAACCACGGTGTAACGGGATTCGTTGTTCACCCGCTCTGAACTGGCCTCCAAGGCCTCAACCGGAGTAGACCACCGGCTTCGTGGCTACCTACCGGCGCGGGTCGGCGCGCTTCGCGGATCGCACGAAACGAGCCCCGAAGGGGCCGTCGGACCCCCGAGAGGGGCCTTCCGGCCCCTCGACTTGACCCGGGGCACCCTTTTTCCTTGTGAAGAACTTCACGAACTTTTCCGCGCGCCGCCCGGGGAAGCCGAGCCGGAACCCCCCGAACACCCCCAACACGCCCACTCCCAGGGCCCGTCCGCCTTCGATCCCACCGCCTGCCCCCGCACGGGCAGGGAGCCCTGCCGAACCTCTCGGAGGCCGCCGCGGCGATGTGAGGGTCGCGGGCCCGGCCCCTGCGTACGGTGGGCCCATGGCCGAGATCACCGTGACCGTGCAGGAAGCCCGCGCGCACCTGGCCGACCACGTCGACCGGGCCGCGGCCGGCGTCCCCACCCTCATCACGCGCGACGCCGAAGCGGTACTGGTCGAGGGCGGTCCAGCGGTGACCATGGCGGAACTGCTGGCCGACCCGTTCGCCGAGCCGGGCCGCCCGCCCGGGCCGTGAAGGTGACGTCACCGCTCGTCGGCGGGCAGGCGGGCGGCTGGACCTCAGGTCAGGGACCAGGCGATCCCGTCCAGGATGTCGTGTTCCGAGACCACGACCTCCGTCGCGCCCGTGCGCTCCATGACCGCCAGGAGGACGAGGGCGCCCGCGGCGATCACGTCGACGCGGCCCTCGTGCATCACCGGGATCGCGGCGCGCTCGGCGTGCGTGGACGCCAGCATCCGCTCGCTGATCGCGCGGACCTGCTCGTACGGGATGCGCGAGTGGTGGATGCGCGAGGAGTCGTACGCGGGCAGGCCGAGCGCGATCCCGGCGACGGTGGTCACCGAGCCGGCGAGGCCGACCAGGGTGCGGGCCTCGCGCAGCGGGACGCTCTGCTCGGCCAGGTCCAGGGCCGCCTCGATGTCGGCCCGCATCGCCGCGGTCTGCGCCGCGGTCGGCGGGTCCGTGACGGCGCCGTCCACGACGAGGTGCCGCTCCGTCATGCGGACGCAGCCCACGTCGACCGAGCGCGCGGCCCGCACGTGGTCCTCGCCGACCACGAACTCCGTGGAGCCGCCGCCGATGTCGACCACCAGGTACGGCTTCTCCAGGTGGTCGGCGCCGACGAGCTCCCGCGTCGCGCCGGTGAAGGAGAACTCCGCCTCCTGCTCGCCGGAGACGACCTCCGGCTCGACCCCGAGGATGTCCCGCACGCCGGCGGTGAACTCGTCCCGGTTCTCCGCGTCCCGCGAGGCGGAGGTGGCCACGAACCGGATGCGCTCGGCACCCAGCTCCTTGATCACCCCGGCGTACTCGCGGCACGCGGCGAAGGTGCGCTCCAGCGCCTCGGGGGCCAGCCGGCCGGTCCGGTCCACGCCCTGGCCGAGGCGGACGATCGTCATCCGCCGGTCGAGCTCGACGAGGTGGCCGGTCGCCGGGTCGCAGTCGGCGACCAGCAGGCGGATGGAGTTGGTGCCGCAGTCGACCGCCGCGACCCGCGTCATGCCTGCGGCTCCTTCTCCTGCTCGGCCGCGGCGCCGCCGCACGGGGTGACGCAGGGGCCCTTCGCCCACCACTCGGGCAGCATCGCCAGCGCCTCGTCGCCGAACGGGTTCACGCCCGGACCGGCGGCCAGCGAGTGCCCGACCAGCACGTGCAGGCACTTCACCCGGTCCGGCATGCCGCCGGCGCTGGGGAAGCCCTGGAGCACCTCGACGGCGTCGCGGCGCCGGATGTAGTCCTCGTGCGCGGCCTGGTAGGCGGCGGCGAGCTCGGGGTCCTCGGCGAGGCGGGCCTGCATCTCCTTCATCACGCCGTTGGCCTCCAGCGTGCCGATCGCGGAGGCGGCGCGCGGGCAGGTCAGGTAGTAGAGCGTGGGGAAGGGCGTGCCGTCGGGGAGGCGGGGGGCGGTCTCCACCACGTCGGGCTGCCCGCAGGGGCAGCGGTGGGCGATGGCGCGCAGCCCGCGCGGCGGGCGGCCGAGCTGCTGCTCGAACGCCTCGATGTCCGCGTCGGTCGGCTCGGTCCGGTCGGTCTGGGGCGGGGGCGTCTGCATGCCTGGAGGAAGTCTCTTCGTTCTCGTGGATGGGTGCTGCGGGGTGGTGGTGCGGGCCGGTGCGGGTGCGTACGGCCCGTCAGTCGCCGGGGCGGTCGGCCTTGTCGACGCCGTCCCAGACGTTGGAGTACCAGGGCCGGTCCGACCCGGCGTGCCCGGTGCGGCGCTGCTGCGCCGCCTCGGCGCCGGGGTCGGCCATGATGTAGGCGGTCTCGCCGGGCCGTACGAAGTGCAGGTGCTTGCGCGCCTGCTGCTCGGCGTAGGCGTCGTCCTGCCAGCGGGCCTTCTCGTCGCGCAGCCGCTCCAGCCGCTTGGCCGCCGCCTCGGCGGCCCGCTCCTGCTCGGCGATCTCCGAGCGCTGGGAGACGTACTGGCGCATCGGGTAGGCCAGGGCGACGACCAGCGTACAGAGGACCAGCACCAGGAGCGCGGCCCGGCCGGTGAGCCGGCTGCGGCGGACCTGGCGCCGGTTCTGCGACCGGTAGACGTGGGCGGCGGTCCGCTCTCCGAGCTGCTTGAGCCTCGTCGCGGTGGAGAAGGTGGAGAACCGATCCCGGTTCCCGGCCATTGAACCCGCCTCCCCTGGTGCACGGCGCTACGCAATACGTCCCCGCACACGGTACGGGACCGAGTGCGGGGACGTACGGAGGCCGGACCCTCGGGTCACGGCCCGACGGCGGTTCAGCCCTTGAAGCGGGGGAACGCGCTGCGGCCGGCGTACACGGCGGCGTCGTCGAGGATCTCCTCGATGCGCAGCAGCTGGTTGTACTTGGCGACGCGCTCGGAGCGGGCCGGGGCGCCGGTCTTGATCTGGCCGCAGTTGGTGGCGACGGCGAGGTCGGCGATGGTGACGTCCTCGGTCTCGCCGGAGCGGTGGGACATCATGCACTTGAAGCCGTTGCGCTGGGCGAGCTCGACGGCGTCGAGGGTCTCGGTCAGCGAGCCGATCTGGTTGACCTTGACGAGGAGGGCGTTGGCGGTGCCCTCCTCGATGCCGCGGGCGAGGCGCTCGGGGTTGGTGACGAACAGGTCGTCGCCGACGAGCTGGACCTTGGCGCCGAGCTTCTCGGTGATGGTCTTCCAGCCGGCCCAGTCGTCCTCGAACAGCGGGTCCTCGATGGAGACCAGCGGGTACGCCTCGACGAGCTCGGCGTAGTAGTCCGTCATCTCGGCGGCCGAGCGGGCCTGGCCCTCGAAGTGGTACTTGCCGTCCTTGAAGAACTCGGACGCGGCGACGTCGAGCGCGAGGGCGATCTGCTCGCCGGGGGTGTAGCCGGCCTGCCTGATCGCTTCGAGGATGAGGTCGAGGGCCTCGCGGTTGGAGCCGAGGTTGGGGGCGAAGCCGCCCTCGTCGCCCAGGCCGGTGGAGAGGCCCTTGTCCTTCAGGACCTTCTTCAGGGTGTGGTAGACCTCGGTGCCCCAGCGCAGGGCCTCGGAGAAGGACTCGGCGCCGATCGGCGCGATCATGAACTCCTGGATGTCCACGTTGGAGTCGGCGTGCGAGCCGCCGTTCAGGATGTTCATCATCGGAACGGGCAGCAGGTGCGCGTTCGGGCCGCCGAGGTAGCGGAACAGCGGGAGGTCGGAGGCCTCGGACGCGGCGTGCGCGACGGCGAGGGAGACGCCGAGGATGGCGTTGGCGCCCAGCGAGCCCTTGTTGTCGGTGGCGTCCAGGTCGAACATGGCCTGGTCGATCAGGCGCTGCTCGGTGGCGTCGTAGCCGACGAGCTCGGGGCCGATCTGCTCGATGACCGCGAGGACGGCCTTCTCGACGCCCTTGCCCATGTAGCGGTTCGGGTCGCCGTCGCGGAGCTCGATGGCCTCGAAGGCACCGGTGGAGGCGCCGGACGGAACGGCAGCACGGCCGGTGCTGCCGTCGTCGAGGCCCACCTCGACCTCGACCGTGGGGTTGCCTCGGGAGTCCAGGATTTCCCGGGCTACGACGACGTCGATGGACGGCACGAGCATCTCCTTCTGGGATGTGACGCTGGGTGTGCGGTGGCGTGTCGGACCGAAGGACCGGCCCTGCCGCCTAGAGCCTAACCGCAGCCGGGGGGTCGGCCCGCCGACCGCCCGGGTCCTGGGACGAAAAAGGGCCCGAATACCCCGCTTCCCGGACATACGACCCCTGCTGACGGCCGTGTACGGGGCGGGCACGCCACCGCCCGGCGCGAGGGGGGGGTACGCGCCGGGCGGTGGGGATCAGGTGCTGCGGGAGCCCTCGGGTGAGGGTTCGCGCGGAGTTCAGGCGAGCTTCAGCTTCTGGCCGGGGAAGATCAGGTCGGCGTCGGAGACGATGTCCTTGTTGAGCTCGAAGAGCTTCTCCCAGCCGCCCTTGACGCCCTGGGCGTCGGCGATGGTGCCGAGGGTGTCGCCGGCCTTCACCTCGTACGAGCCGTTGCCGGTCTTGACGACGGGGGCCTCGGCGCGCTCGGAGCGCGTGGTGGGGGCGGGCGTCTGCGCGCGCTGGGTCTGCTTCTTGACCTCGGTCTTCTGCGGCTGCGCCTTCTTGGTCTCGGTCTTCGGCGTCTGCTTGGGGGTCGTGTTGGCGGTCGACCCGCCGCCGGTGTACGAGGAGTTGGACAGGCCCTTGCCGCAGTGCGGCCAGGCGCCCTTGCCCTGGACCTTCAGGACCTTCTCGGCGACGGCGATCTGCTGGGCCTTGGTGGCCTGGTTGGCCTGCGCGGCGTACGCCTTGCCGCCGAAGCCGGCCCACGTGGAGGCGGAGAACTGGAGGCCGCCGTAGTAGCCGTTGCCGGTGTTGATGGACCAGTTGCCGCCGGACTCGCACTGGGCCACGCGGTCCCACTCGGAGGCGGTGGCGGCGGAGGCGGTGCCGGCGGTCATCAGGGGGGCCGCGACCGCGACGCCGGCGACGCCGGCGAGCGTGACGATGCGGGTGGTCCGCTCGATGGCGGTGGCGCGGCGGTGCTTGCCCTTGCCCGAAAGCAGCATGGAGTTCTCCTCACCGACGCCTGCGAGGTGAGCTGTCGGGTTCGGGCGGATGAGTTGCCCGGTCGCGCACGTGGCGCGTCTTCACCCCTAGCCGCTCCGGACCGTCTTCCAACGGCCTTTCGCGGCACCTACCTTGGTTCCCCCGCTCCTGCCTTCGGCGCTTGACGCGACGTGTTGTTCCCCCCGTCCGCCGGCAGGACTCGGCGATGCGGTCGAAGGGGCCCGCGGTGGCGGGCGATTCAGAAGGTAGACAGGTCCCTCCCCGAAGTTCAACGAGGGAAATCCGGGGAGGGAGGGCCCTACTTGCGCTCCCCTGAGGGGTATTTGCGCAGGTGAGGGCGGTTTTTACCCAAGGTCACGGACAGGACACGCCAGTTGACGTGAAGAGACGCATGTCTCATTTGAACGAACCGGACATTCGACTCTTTCCGGATGTCCGAAATGCCGTTGTTCCTAACCTATTTCCAGGTTCTGGCCGGGCTTGATGAGGTCGGCGTCCGAGCCGATGACCTGCTCATTGGCCTGGTACAGCGCACTCCAGCCGCCCTTGACGCCGTTGGCGTCCGCGATGGCGGCCAGGCTGTCGCCCTCCTTCACCGTGTACGAGGGCGCCGGCTCCTCGGCGGCGGGGGCCCCGCGGTGCTTGCCGGTGGCCGCGGCCGTGGCGGCGGAGACGTCCGCCGGGTCGGTGGAGGCGCCCGGGGCCGGCGAGGCCGACGGGGCGGAGG
>NZ_RPSE01000156.1:0-12708 GCF_003949955.1 Streptomyces sp. WAC05292 | reverse complement strand
GTCGGCGGGCTCGGGGAGGGTCTCGCCCCGGTAGGCGGCGGTGAGTTCGCGCAGCAGGACGGTGACGGACCAGCCGTCGGCGACTATGTGGTGCAGGGTGAGCAGGAGGCGGTGGCGCCTGCCGTCGCGGATGAGGGCGGCCCGCAGGAGCGGCGGCCGGGCCGGGTCGAAGCGCTCGGCCTGGTCGGCGGCGAGGAGGTCGTCGAGCGGGGTGTCGGCGGTGTCGGCCTCCCTCCACGGCAGGGTGGCGCGGTCGGCGAGCCGCTGGACGACCCCGCCGCCGGGGAGCTGGCGGTAGGAGGCGCGCAGCAGGGGGTGCCGGTCGAGCAGGAGTTGGAGGGCGCCGCGCAGCCGGCCGGGGTCGACCGGGCCGTCGCCGAGGTCGAGGAGTTCCTGGACGAGGTACAGGTCGGCGGCGTCCTCGTCGAAGGCGGCGTGGAAGTAGAAGCCCTCCTGGAGCGGGGAGACCGGGAGGGCGTCCTCGTCCAGCGGGACCGGGGCGGTGGCGGCCGGGGCGGCGGGGGCCGCCTCGGCGGCGGCGCGGGCGAGCGCGGCGACCGTGCGAAGCCGGAACACCTCGCGCGGGGTGAGGGCGAGCCCGGCCTCGCGGGCCCGGCCGACGAGCTGGATGGCGGTGATGCTGTCGCCGCCGAGCTCGAAGAAGCTGTCGTGGACGCCGGCCGAGGGCAGGCCGAGGACCTCCGCGAACAGTGCGGCGAGCACCGTCTCGACCGGCCCCTCGGGGGCGTCCGCGCCGCTCAGGGCGGTCCAGCGGGGCTCGGGCAGGGCCCGCTGGTCGAGCTTGCCGTTGGGGGTCAGCGGCAGCGGTCCGTCGAGGACGACGACCGCGGACGGCGCCATGTGGTCGGGCAGGGTGTCCGCGACGCGGGCCCGGGCGGCCGAGACGGCGGCCTCGGCGTCCGTGCCGTCCGTGCCCTCCTCGCCGACCAGGTAGGCGACCAGCCGCTTGACGCCCCGGTGGTCCTCGCGGGCGAGGACGGCGGCCTGGGCGATGCCCGGGCAGGCCATGAAGGCGCTCTCGATCTCGCCGGGCTCGATGCGGTGGCCGCGGATCTTGATCTGGCCGTCGGCGCGGCCGAGGAACTCCAGGTTCCCGTCGGCGGCCCAGCGGACGCGGTCGCCGGTGCGGTACATGCGGGTGCCGGGCTCGCCGTACGGGTCGGCGACGAATCGTTCCGCAGTCAGCCCCGGCCGGCCGAGGTAGCCGCGGGCGAGGCCCCGCCCGGCGACGTACAGCTCGCCCTCGGCGCCCACCGGAACCGGGCGCAGGGCGGTGTCGAGGACGTAGGCGCGGGTGTTGGGGTCGGGGCGGCCGATCGGGGCCGGGCCGGGGCGCCCGGGATCGGCGGGCCACAGCGTCGAGTTGACGCTGGCCTCGGTGAGCCCGTACGCGACGACGACCCGGACCCGGCCGGCCCAGCGGGCGATGAGCTCGCCGGGCACGGCCTCGGTGCCGACGATCAGGACGGAGCCGTCCGGCAGCTCGCACTCCGGGGGCAGCGCCGACACCAGGGACGGCGGCAGGATCATGTGCGTGGCCCCGTGCCGGGCGATGTACTCGGTCAGGGCGGGGCCGGCGACGCGGCGCTCGGCGGGGACGACGATGATCCGGCCGCCGACGCACAGCGACATGACCAGGTCCCAGACGGTCACGTCGAAGCCGACGGACGCGAACTGCACGACGCGGCTGCCTGCGGTGATGCCGATGCGGTCGGTGGCGGTGGCGATGAGGCTGCCGACGCCGTCGTGCGGGACGACGACGCCCTTGGGGCGGCCCGTGGAGCCGGAGGTGTAGATGACGTACGCGGCCTGGTCGAGGGCGACGGGCACGCCGGGGGCGGTGTCCTCGCGGCGGGCGAGGGCGTCGGCGGTGGCGGGGTCGTCGAGCACCAGGTGCGCGACGTCCGGCAGTTCCGGCAGCTCGGCGGCGAGCTCCCGTACGGTGACCACGGTGCGGGCGCCGGCGTCCCGGAGCATGTAGGCGATGCGGTCCCGGGGGTGGTCGGCGTCCAGCGGGAGGTAGGCGGCGCCGGCCTTCATCACCGCGAGCAGGGCGGCGACGAGTTCCGGGGAGCGCGGCAGTGCCACGGCGACGACGTCCTCGGGGCGGACGCCCGCGTCGAGGAGGTGGCGGGCGAGCCGGTTCGCGGCGGCGTCGAGTTCCGCGTACGTCAGCTCGCGGTCCTCGCAGACGAGCGCGACGGCGTCGGGCGCGCGGCGCACCTGCTCCTCGAACGCGGCGGGCCAGGACAGCTCGGCGGTCTCTTGCGGCGCGGCGCCGAGCTCCCGGAGCAGGGTGTCGCGTTCGGTGCCGGAGGTGAGGTCGAGGTGGCCGACGGGGCGGTCGGGGTCCTCGGTGAAGGCGTGGAGCAGGGCGAGGAAGCGCCGCTCGTGTCCGGCCAGGGCATCCTCGTCGCAGACGGCGGCGTCGGCGTCGAGGTGCACGGCGACGGCGCCGCCGCCGGGCAGGTCGCCGAAGCCGAACGCGAGGTCGCTGACGGGGCCGAGCCATTCCGGCCGGAGGTGGGCGGTGCAGTCCGCGAAGTGCAGGTCGTCGGGCCGCGGCAGGATGTTGATGGTGGGGCCGACGAGTTCGGCGACGCCGTCGACGAGTCCGAGGTCCTTCGCCAGGTCCTCGGCGCGGTAGCGGCCGTGCTCGACCGCCTCGGCGACCGCGTCGCGGACCTCGGCCACGAGGGCTGCGGCGGTGGTGGCGGGCCCGACGGCCAGCCGCAGCGGGACGATGTTGGAGAGCATGCCGGGGACGGCCGTGGACACCTCGTCCTGACGTGCCGCGACGGGCAGGCCGAGGACGACGTCCTGCTCCCCGGTCACCCGGTGCAGGTACGCGGCCACGGCGGCGATCAGGACGCGCGAGGCGCGGGTGCCGGCGCGGTCGGCGGCCGCGCGGAGCCGGCCCGCCTCCTCGCCGGACAGCTCCACCGACCGCCTCAGGCGGCGGGCGGTGAGGGCGGGGGCCCGCTCGACGAGGCGGGCCGGCTCGGCGCGGCCGGACATGCGCTCCTGCCACCAGGCGCGCTCGGCCGCGTACCGGGCGGAGGCGCGGTGGGCGCGGTCGGCGTCCACGAGGCGGGCCAGGGACCAGTCGGGGGCCGCGGCGGCCCGCTCCCCGAGGGTGTACAGCTCGCCGGCGCGCCGGGAGATCAGGGCGACGCCCATGCCGTCGACAAGGATGTGGTGGTAGCGCTGGTACCACCAGACGCGGTCGTCGGCGAGCCGGAGCAGGGCCTGGGCGAAGAGCGGCCCGGCGGCGAGGTCGGCGGGCCGGTCCCGGTCGGCGGCGATCCACTCGCCGGCCGCCCGCTCGGGGTCGCCGGCGCCGCGCAGGTCGACGACCGGGACGTCGGCGGCGGGGGCAACGGGCGTCTGGCGGGGTTCGCCGTCCTCCCCCGGCACGAGGCGCACATGGAGGCACTCGGCCTCCCGGACGGCCTGCCCCACCGCGGCGGCGAGGCGGTCGAGGTCGGTCGCGCCGCGCAGTTCCAGGGCGAAGACGATGTTGTAGGCGGAGCTGTCGGGCTCGATCTGCTGGGCCAGCCAGATGCCGGTTTGCCCACCCGTCACGGGCAGCCCGGGTGCGGGTGTCCGGTCCGACTCGACGTCAAACATCGTACGTTGTGGCCTTTCCCTGGTGGTGCGGCGGTGAGGGGCTGGAGGCGGGTGCGGGTCGGGCCGCGGGGGAGGCCGCGTCGTCCTCCCCGCCCCGCCTCTGCGGTGCGGTGCTACTTGACGGCCGTCAGCAGCGGCTCGATCTCGGTGAGGGCGTAGGGGATCGAGAGGACGGTGTTGAAGGAGAACGCGGCGCCGACGTCCGGGTCCTGGTAGGGCACGAAGAGGTCGCGCTTCTCCTGGTGGACCTTCAGGTTCTTGTAGAGCGGCTCGGCCTTGATGCGGTCGTTGGCGGAGGTGCTGGAGGTGACCCACACAACGCGGTCGGTGTCGAGGACGTTCAGCTTCTCGGCGCTGAGCTCGGCGACGTTGAAGCCGGGCTTGGCGAGGGTGTCGATCTCGGGCTTGAGCTTGAAGCCGAGCTCCTGGAAGAAGATCGACTTGGGATCGGTCTTCGTGAAGGCCGAGTACTTGCCGGCCTCGAAGCTGTCGGCGACGACGAGGGTCTTCCGGGCGAACTCGGGGTGCTTCTCGCGGACCGCCTTGAAGCGGGCGTCGACGTCGGCGATCAGCTTGTCGGTCTCCGCGGCCTTCCCGAGGGACTTGCCGATCTGCCGGGTCATCACCTGCCAGGAGGCGCCGTAGTCGGGCAGGTCCTTGGGCTGGGCGACGACCTTGGTGAACTTCGAGAGCGTGTCGTACTGCTCCTTCTTCATGCCGGAGTACTGGGCGATGACGAGGTCCGGCTTGAGCGCCGCGATCTTCTCGATGTTGTACTCGTCGCGCTCACCGACGATCTGCGGCTTCGCGGAACCCCACTTGTCCTTCGTCCACGGCCACTTGCCGTACGGCTGCTCCTTGAACCAGTCCACCGCGCCGACCGGCTTGGTGCCGAGCGCGAGGACGGCGTCCTGGTCGGAGAGGCCCAGGGTGACGACCCGCTTGGGCTCCTTGTCGATCGTGGTGCTGCCGTACTTGTGCTCGACCGTCACCGGGAAGGCGGCGGACGTGGTGCCGGCGTCGGCCGAGGCCTCGGACTTCGACTCCGCCTTCTGCGAGCCGCCCCCACAGGCGGACAGGGCGAGGGCGGCGGCCGTGGCGACGGCCAGGCGTGGCAGGTGGGTGACGAACCGCTCCAGGGCGGGGCGCGAACCGTTGGACACAGATGTTCCTTTCGGGGGATCTCACAGTGCGTGCCCCGGCCGCCGGGGCGCGGCTGCGCCGTCCGGCGGGCGAGGCGTGTGGGGGAGGCGGTCTAGCTGGCCAGGCCGATCCCGTCGGCGACCGGGCGCGGCCGGTTCTGCGTGTGCGCCGCGAGTCCCCGGTCGAGGATCGAGTCGAGGATCTCGCCGACCCTGACGGCCGTGTTGGAGAGGAGGGACGAGGTGATGCCGTGGGTGTGCTCGGTGCCGCCCTGGAGGTAGATGCTGCAGCGCAGTTCGGGGTCGGTCGTCAGCCGGTAGTCCCGTTCGACGCGGACGCGGCCCTCCTCGTCGCGCAGGCAGTGCTCGGCGACGGGGCCGAGGAGGCCGGTGGGGTCGGCGGGGCTGTAGCCGGTGGCGTAGACGACGACGTCGGCGTCGAGGACCGTCTCCTCCCCGGTCATCAGGGAGGTGACGCGGGCGTGGACCTTGCCGTCGGCCTCCTCGACGCCGGTGAGGCGGGAGACGTTGATGAAGCGGAGGCGCTCTGTGCCGAGGACCTTCTCCTGGTACGCCTGCCGGTAGAGGTCGTCGATGAGGTCGATGTCGACGACCGAGTAGTTGGTGTTGCCGTGGTAGTCCATCAGCTTGCGCTTGACGTCCCCGGGGGCGGCGAAGTACTCGTCGACGGCGGCCGGGTCGAAGATGCGGTTGGCGAAGCCGCTGTCGTCGGCGGGGCTGTAGCCGTAGCGGGAGAAGACGGCGCAGATCTCGGCCTCGGGGAAGCGGCGGTGCAGGTAGGCGACGTTCTCGGCGGCGCTCTGTCCGGCGCCGACGACGACGAAGCGGCCGGGGTTCGCGCCGTCCAGGGCCTCGACCTTCGTGAGCAGCTCGGAGTTGTGCCACACGCGGTCGGTGCGCTCGACGCCCTCGGGCATGAGCGGGCGCAGGCCGGTGCCGATGACGAGGTTGCGGGCGCGGTGGACCACCGTGTCGGTGCCGGAGCGGGCCGTGACGTCGAGGTACTCGATGGCGCCGTCCCGGACGACGGGCTCGATGGCGACGACCTCGTGCCCGTAGGAGACCATGTCGTCGACCTTGGCAGCCGCCCACTCGAAGTAGTCGTGGAACTCGACGCGGAGCGGGAAGAGGTTCTTGTGGTTGACGAAGTCGACGAGCCGGCCCCTGCTCTGCAGGTAGCACAGGAAGCTGTACTCACTGGTGGGGTTCCGCAGGGTCACGAGGTCCTTGAGGAAGGACACCTGCATGGTCGCGTCGTCGATCAGCATGCCGCGGTGCCAGCCGAAGCCGGGTTGCCGCTCGAAGAAGTGAGCGGTGACGGCCTCCTGCCTTCCGACGCGGGCGTTGTGCTCGCTCAGAGCTATCGCCATGGCCACATTGGACGGGCCGAAGCCGATGCCAATGAGGTCGTGGACCAGAGGGGCGTCGCCAGGAAGACCCTGAGACATGTCACTCCCATCGTGCGGAACTGCCGCCTGTGAGGCGTGGGGCGAAAAGAACGCGACACCGGCCCGGGATCACCGTCGGCCAGTGGAAACTTAGGTAAAGCTAACCTCACCTGCGCCGGACTGTCGACCCGACAAACCGGACAGCTGATGTACGTTCAGCCTTCAACTGGCTTGAAACAGGCGCGTATTGCAATGTTAGGTAAGCCTTGCTTTACTTGCCGCGGTCATTCGCTCTTCCGAGGAGGAACCCCCATGCGGGTCGTCATGTTCGGTTACCAGACGTGGGGTCACCGCACCCTGAAAGCACTCCTGGAGTCCGAGCACGACGTCGTGATGGTCGTGACACACCCGAAGAGCGAGCACGCCTACGAGAAGATCTGGAGCGACTCGGTCGCCGACCTGGCCGAGGAGCACGGCGTGCCCGTCGCCATCCGCAACCGGCCCGACGACGAGGAGCTGTTCGACCTCCTCAAGCAGGCCGATCCGGACGTCATCGTGGCCAACAACTGGCGTACGTGGATCCCGCCGCGCATCTACTCGCTCCCCCGCCACGGCACGCTGAACGTCCACGACTCGCTCCTGCCGAAGTACGCCGGCTTCTCCCCGCTGATCTGGGCCCTCATCAACGGCGAGCAGGAGGTGGGCGTCACCGCCCACATGATGGACGAGGTGCTCGACGCCGGCGACATCGTCGAGCAGCGCGCCGTCCCGGTGGGGCCCGCCGACACCGCCACCGACCTCTTCCACAAGACGGTCGACCTCATCGCCCCCGTCACCACCGCCGCCCTCGCCCGGATCGCCGCCGGGGAGACGGAGTTCACCAAGCAGGACCGCTCGCAGGCCAGCTTCTTCCACAAGCGGTCCGAGGAGGACATCCGCATCGACTGGAACTGGCCGGCCGATGTCCTGGAGCGGCTCGTCCGCGCGCAGTCCGCGCCGTACCCGAGCGCCTTCACCTTCCACAAGGGCAGGCGTCTGGAGATCCTCTCCGCCGTCGTGTCGGAGGGCCGCTACGGCGGCACGCCCGGCCGCATCTTCTACCGCGAGGGCGACGGCGTCGTGATCGTCGCCGGCGCCGACGCCCGCACCGGCCGCAACCACGGCCTCGCCGTCACCCGCGTGCGGACGGAGGACGGCCGGGAGCTGCCCGCCGCCGAGTACTTCACCTCCATGGGCGGCTACCTCACCGGCCGTCCGTGAGCGCCGGGGCTGCACAGCCCCGAACACTCCGGCGCCCCTCGGACGGTCCCGAGGGGCGCCGGCACTGCACGACACCACCGGGTCGCCGGACCACCGACCCGCAGGGCCTGCAAGGGGGAGCGCATGGAACAGCCGGTCGTCACCGGCACCGCACGCGACGCGTCGGGAGCGGAGTTCGCCGTCGTCGGCATCTCGAACACGCCCGCGACCGACTGGGCGCAGGTCTTCCGGGCGCTCGCACAGACCGAGTTGACGCTCGCGGGCGGCACGGCGGCCCGGGCGGTGAGCCAGGGCGCCGGCATGACGCCCCCGAGCGTGCTCGACCTCAACGCGTACCTCATGTACGCGGTCGGGAAGGCCGCGCGCCGCCGGCTCACCGAGCGGCTGGCCGCCCACGACCTGCGGCTGTGGCACCTGACCGTCATGGCGCTGGTGGCCGACATGGGCCCGCAGATGAAGACGCTGCTGGCCGCCCGGCTCGACATGAACACCAGCGACCTGGTGAAGGTCGTCAACGACCTGGTGAAGGCCGGGCACGTCGTCTGCACCCGGGACCGCGACGACCGGCGGAAGGTCCTCGTCCGGCTGACCCCCGAAGGCCGGGCCTTCCTGGACCGGCTGAACGCGGACGTCGCCGCCACCGACGACGACGTCCTCGCCCCGCTGAGCGGGGACGAGCGCCGCGTCCTCGCGTCCCTGCTCCGCCGGGTCCACCAGCACCTCGAACCGAACCCGGCCGACGCGGGCGCCGCCGCATTGGGTCAGCGGCAGGCGCCCTCGACGTAGGTCGCGCGGACCAGGTGGAAGGCGGGCAGGCCCGGCGGGTACGAGGCGGACGTCCCGTCGGCCCCTGGGATGAAGGGCGAGTCCGCGCGGGCGTGCCGCGCCCGGGGCCGTCACTGCTTCGGCAGCCACGCCTTCCAGGTCGCCTCGTTCTCCTTCACCCACTTCTCGGCCGCCTTCTCGGGGGTCATCCCGTCGGCGGCCACGTACTTGGCGACGAGGTTCTGCTGCTCGGTGGTCCACTTGAAGTTCTTCAGGAACTGCGCCGCCTCGCCGCCGTCCTTCGCGAAGTCCGCGTTCATCCACTTCTTCAGCGGGACGTCCGGGTACGCGCACGCGACGGCCTGCTTGTCGGCGTCGCAACCCTCCGTGTGCGGCGGCAGCTTCACCTCGACCAGGTCCATCGTCGCGTTCATCCACTGCGGGGTCCACCAGTAGGTGAGGAAGGGCTTCCTGTTCTTGTACAGCTGCTCCAGCTGCGCGAGGTGCGTGGCCTCGGCGCCCGCCTCGATCGGTTTGTAGTCGAGGCCGAGGTTCTTGATCAGGGCGTTGTCGTACGAGACGTAGGACGGATCGCCCTTGATGAACTGGCCCTTGTCCCCGCTCTCCGGGGTCTTGAAGAGGTCCGCGTACCTGTTGAGGTTCTTGTGGTCCGTGATGTCCGGCTTCTCGTCCGCCAGGTACTTCGGCACGAACCAGCCGATGTGGCCCGTCACGCCCAGGTCGCCGGCCGGGACGACGGACTTGTTGCCCTCGACGTAGCGCTTCTCCTCCTGCGGGTGGCCCCAGTCCTCCAGGATCGCGTCGACCTTGCCCTGGCTCATCGCGTCCCAGGCCGGGGTCTCGTCCATCTGCTGCGTCTTGACCCGGTAGCCGAGCTCGTGCTCCAGCAGGTGGGCGGCGACGGCCGTGTTGACCTCGGCGCCGACCCACGACGGGGTGTGCAGGCTGACCGTCTTGGAGTCGCCGCCCCGGGTCTCGGCGGCGCCGCAGGCACTGACGGTGAGCAGCGCGAGGGCGCCGGTCGCCGCGAGGAGCGTTCTGGTACGGCGCGACCGGGCGCGCGGGCGCGCATCGGCGTGGACGCTGTCGGTGCGAGCGCTGTCGGTGCGGGCGTTGTCGGTGCGGACGGGAGCAGGCATGGTGGAAGGCCTTCCGGTTGGGGGGAGGGGGGAAGCGTCGGGGACGGCCGGTCAGTGCCGGGTGCCGGTCGAGGAGGTGCGTTCGGCGGGCTGGGTGAGCTTGTCGAGGGCCAGGCCGAGGCAGACGATGCCCGCGCCGGCGATCAGGCCGGTGCCGAGCTCGCCCGCGGTGAGGCCCTTGACCACGTCGAAGCCGAGTGCTCCGCCGCCCACCAGGCCGCCGATGACGACGACGGCGAGGACGAGGACGACGCCCTGGTTCGCGGCGACCAGCAGCGCCGGACGGGCGAGCGGCCACTGCACGTCGCGGATCTGCTGCCAGGTGGTGGCGCCCAGGGAGCGGGACACCTCCATGGCGGCGGGGCTGACCTGCCGCAGCCCCTGGGTGGTGACCCGCACCACGGCGGGCAGGGCGTACACGGCCGCCGCTGTGATCGCGGCGACCCGGCCCGCGTTGAACAGCTGGACGACCGGGATGAGGTAGATGAACTGCGGCAGCGTCTGCATGGCGTCGAACACCGGGCGCAGCAGCCGTTCGACCGCCCGTACGCGGGCCGCGAGGATGCCGATGGCGAAGCCCAGGACCAGGGTGAGGGCGACGGCGACGAGGATCTGGGAGAGCGTGTACAGCGCCTTGTCCCAGATGCCGAGCACCCCGGTGCATCCCAGGGCGAGGACGGCGGTCAGGGCGCCCCGCCAGGTGCCGACCAGCCGGGCCACGGCGGCGGCGAGCAGCAGCAGGGACCACCAGGGCAGGGCCTGGAGGCCGTCGTTCAGCGGGTTGAGCACCCAGTTGGTGGCGTTGCCGGCCCACACGGAGGTGCCGCCGAGCACGGGGACGTCCTGGTACACGCTGGCGACCAGCCAGTCGACGGCGGTGTTCAGCGGTGCGGCGATGTCCACCGTGACCGCTTCGGGCCACTCGCCCAGGGCCGGGCCCGCCAGCAGGCCGCCGCCGACCGCCGCGAGGGCGATGCCGGTTCCGCGCCGGCCGACCGGGACGCCGCTGCGGGCCCCGGCCGCCGCCGTCGTCCGGTCGAGCCACACGGCGATGAGGACGATGGCCAGTCCGGCGGCGAGGCCCTGGCCGAAGTCCCGGGTCCTCAGCGCCTGGTACACGCTTTCGCCGAGACCGCCGGCGCCGACGACGGAGGCGATGACGACCATCGACAGGGCCATCATGATCGTCTGGTTCAGGCCGAGGAAGAGCTGCGGCCGGGCCATCGGCAGCCGGACCGTGCGCAGGCGCTGCCACCGGGTCGACCCGAGGGACCGGGAGGCCTCCAGGACGGCCGGGTCCGCGCCGCGCAGGCCCAGCGCGGTCATCCGGACCATCGGGGGCGCAGCGTAGATCACCGTCGTGATGAGCGCCGACGGGGTGCCGACGCCGAAGACCAGGACGAGCGGGAGCAGGTAGGCGAAGGACGGCAGGACCTGCATGGTGTCGAGAACCGGGCGCAGCACCCGCTGAGCGGTGTCGGAGAGTCCGCCGGCCAGGCCGAGCAGCAGTCCGACCGCGGACGCCACGGCGACGGACACCAGCATCAGGGCGAGGGTCTCGGTCGACTGCTCCCACAGGCCGAGGAGTCCGCAGCCGGCCAGGGAGCCGAAGGCGACGAGGGCCGGGCCGGCGCCTTTGCGGCCCGCGCCGCCCGCGTACCAGGCGAGTGCGGTGGCTGCCGTGAGCACGCCCGCCCAGCCGATGGCGGTGAGCAGGTCGTGGACCCGGGCGACCGAGTCGGTGGCCGCGTTGGAGAGGTGCAGCAGGAAGTAGAGGAAGACGGGGTGGGTCTCGCGGTTGTCGACCACCCAGTCGGCGAAGGTGTCGAGCTGCGGGGCCAGGTCCAGGCGCAGTGCCTGCGGCCAGCCTCCGTCGGCGAGCAGTGCGGCGGTGGGCAGCAGCAGCGCCAGGACCAGCAGCACCGCCGGGGTGGCGGGGAGGTTGGGGCGCCGGATGCGGCGGCGGACGGCCGTCTCGGCGTGGCCGCGGGGGCTTTCGCCGACGGCGGCCGGGCGGGAGGTGGCGGCGGTGCTCATGCGGTCACCGGGTCCGGGTCGGTGTCCGTGGCGGCGGCCGGTCCCCCGCCGGCGGGCCCGCCCGGCTCCGGGCGGGCGGCGGGGATCGCGGGGACGACCGCGCCCGCGCTCGCGCGGCCGGGTTCCAGGCCTGCGACGACGGCCAGCAGCCGCGCCTGGTCGACGACGCCGAGGAGTTCGCCGTCCGCCTCGATCCGGGCGGGGACGCCGTCGCGGGCGACGGCGGCGATGCCGTCGGCGACCGTGGCGTCCGGTGCGAGCACCGCGCCCCGGTGCGCCTCGTCGCCGATGGCGGGGCGCATCGCCCGGGACACGGGGACGATCTGCTCGCGCGGTACGTCGCGCACGAAATCGCGGACGTAGTCGTCGGCGGGGCGGGTGACGATCTCCTCGGGCGTACCGAGCTGCACGATGGCGCCGTCCCGCATGAGGGCGATGCGGTCGCCGAGTTTCAGGGCCTCCGCGAGGTCGTGGGTGATGAACACCATGGTGCGGCCCTCCTCCCGGTGGAGCCGGGCCACCTCCTCCTGCATGTCGCGGCGGATCAGCGGGTCGAGGGCGCTGAACGGCTCGTCGAAAAGCAGGACTTCGGGGTCGGTCGCGAGGGCGCGGGCCAGGCCCACCCGCTGCTGCTGACCGCCGGAGAGCCGGCCGGGGAGCCGCCCTTCGAGGCCGGCCAGGCCGACCTTCCCGATGACCTCGCGGGCCTTCGCCCGCCGCTCGTCCTTCGCCACGCCCTGGATCTCCAGGCCGTACGCGACGTTGTCCAGGACGCTGCGGTGCGGCAGCAGGCCGAAGTGCTGGAAGACCATCGCGGCGCGGTGCCGGCGCAGCTCGCGCAGCCGGGCCCGGTCCATGGCGAGGACGTCCTCGCCGTCCATGGCGAGCTCGCCGGAGGTGGGCTCGATGAGCCGGGTCAGGCAGCGCACGAGGGTCGACTTGCCGGAGCCGGACAGTCCCATGACGACGAACACCTCGCCGCGGCGGACGTCGAAGGAGACGCCGCGGACGGCGGCCGTGCACCCGGTCCGCTCGCGGATCTCGGCGGCCGACAGGGCGGCGAGGCCGGGGTCGGCGGGCACCCGGCCGGCCTTGGGTCCGAAGACCTTCCACAGGCCGCGGACGGAGAAGACGGGATCGTGGGGGGCCATCAGGCGGCCCTACCTTTCAACTCACGGGTGCACCCCAGCCATTCGTAAGGTTGTGGCACCCAGGGGAGCGGGGTGTGGCTCTCAGGCTGGCTGCTGTTGTTCGTGGCTCCGGAGGCTTGGCCGCCCTGCTCCC
>NZ_RPSE01000155.1:0-12739 GCF_003949955.1 Streptomyces sp. WAC05292 | reverse complement strand
CCCCCCCGCCTGCCGCCTGCCGTCTTGTGCGGGTGCACCGTTCGCGGCCCTTCCGCCTGTGCGCCCGTCCATGCCCCGGCCGCCACAGGGTCGGCCCGCCGTGTTCGCTCCTTCCAGGTAGTGACATGCCGCGCGGTACGTGCGCAGAATCGGCAGACTCGAAGCCGCCGCAGCGCCGCAGCGCCCACGGGAGGACGCTTTGCTGAGCACGATGCAGGACGTACCGCTTCTCATCAGCCGGATACTCCGCCACGGGATGACCATTCACGGGAAGTCCCAGGTGACGACCTGGACCGGGGAGGCGGAGCCGCACCGCCGCAGCTTCGCCGAGATCGGGGCCCGCGCCGGGCGCCTCGCCCACGCCCTGCGGGACGAGCTCGGCGTCCGGCAGGACGACCGTGTGGCGACGCTCATGTGGAACAACTCGGAGCACGTCGAGGCGTACTTCGCGATCCCGTCCATGGGCGCGGTCCTGCACACGCTCAACCTGCGGCTCCCCGCCGAGCAGCTGGTCTTCATCGTCAACCACGCGGCCGACCGGGTCGTGCTGGTGAACGGGACGCTGCTGCCGCTGCTCGCCCCGCTGCTGCCGCACCTGCCGACCGTCGAGCACGTCGTCGTCTCCGGCATCGGCGACCGCTCCATGCTCGACGGGCTCGACGTGCGCGTCCACGAGTACGAGGAGCTCCTCGAAGGCCGCTCCGCCGACTACGCCTGGCCCGAGCTGGACGAGCGCCAGGCCGCCGCCATGTGCTACACCTCCGGCACCACCGGGGATCCGAAGGGCGTCGTCTACTCGCACCGCTCCGTCTACCTGCACTCCATGCAGGTGAACATGACCGAGTCGATGGGGCTGACGGACAAGGACACGAGCCTCGTCGTCGTCCCCCAGTTCCACGTCAACGCGTGGGGGCTGCCGCATGCGACCTTCATGACCGGCATCAACATGCTGATGCCGGACCGCTTCCTCCAGCCCGCCCCGCTCGCCGAGATGATCGAGCGGGAGCGGCCCACGCACGCCGCGGCCGTCCCCACCATCTGGCAGGGCCTCCTCGCGGAGGTGGCGGCGAACCCGCGGGACCTGTCCTCGATGCGCCAGGTCACGATTGGCGGTGCCGCGTGCCCGCCGTCCCTGATGGAGGCCTACGACAAGCTGGGCGTGCGCCTCTGCCACGCCTGGGGCATGACCGAGACCTCCCCGCTGGGGACCATGGCGCACCCGCCGTCCGGGCTGAGCGCCGAGGAGGAGTGGCCCTACCGGATCACGCAGGGCCGCTTCCCGGCAGGCGTGGAGGGCCGCCTGGTCGGCCCGGGCGGGGACGTCCTGCCGTGGGACGGGGTCTGCGCAGGTGAGCTGGAGGTGCGCGGCCCCTGGATCGCGGGCGCCTACTACGGCGGCGTGTCCGGTGAGCCGATCCGGCCCGAGGACAAGTTCAGCTCCGACGGCTGGCTGAAGACCGGCGACGTCGGCGTGATCAGCCCGGACGGCTTCCTCACCCTGACCGACCGGGCCAAGGACGTCATCAAGTCGGGCGGCGAGTGGATCTCCAGCGTGGAGCTGGAGAACGCGCTCATGGCGCACCCCGAGGTCGCCGAGGCGGCGGTCGTCGCCGTCCCCGACGACAAGTGGGGCGAGCGGCCGCTGGCCACGGTGGTCCTGAAGGAGGGAGCCACCGCCGACTACGCGGCGCTGCGGGAGTTCCTCGCCCGGTCCGTCGCGAAGTGGCAGCTGCCCGAGCGCTGGGCGTTCGTCCCGGCCGTCCCGAAGACCAGCGTGGGCAAGTTCGACAAGAAGGTGATCCGCAGGCAGTACGCGGACGGCGCGCTCGACGTCACCACCCTCGGCTGAGCCGCCGCCGGGGCGGGGTCAGGCCCGCGTCAGCCACGGCCGGAGCAGGCGGCTGACGGCGGGCATGGCCACGTAGGTCATGAGGGTGCTGAAGACGGCCGCGAAGGCGGCCGTCCGCAGCACGAGGTGCAGGTCCACCAGATACGGTCCGATCAGTGCGTTGCCCGCGAGCGAGATGGGGAAGATCGCCAGTCCCGAGCTGACCGCCATCTTCCATCGCGGCGGAGCGGGCCGGGTCGTGCCCGGTTCGGCGAACCAGGTCTCCATGCCGTGCAGTTCGCGCCGGGCCGTCTCGGTGTGGCGGTGCCCCTCGCAGTTCGCGAAGAACGCGGCCCGCTCCGGCGAGTCCTGCCAGCGCCGGAACGCCTCCTGGTCGCGGAAGCGGTGCACGAGGAACCAGGGTGCGCCGTCCCGCGACGGGCGGAACAGCCCGTACCCGAGGTGCCCCGGAAAGGCCGCGGCGGTCTCCAGGATCGCGCGCGCCCACGTCTCGAAGGCCTCCTCGTAGCCCGGCTCGACCTGGCGGGCTATGAGGAGGCTCACCTCCCCGTTGTCGGCGGGGACGGTGCGCTCGGACGTGTCGGTGAGGGCCATCGGGCCAGGATGGCTAGTTCGCGCCGATCTTGGCGAGCAGGTCCACGATGCGGCCCTGGACGTCCGCCGTGGTGGCCCGCTCGGCGAGGAAGAGCACGCTCTCCCCGGACGCCAGGCGCGGCAGCGCCTCCGGTTCGATGCCGGCAGCCGTGTAGACGACCAGCGGGGTCCTGCTGAGCAGGCCGTTCGCACGCAGCCAGTCCACGATGCCGGCCCGCCGGCGGCGGACCTGCATCAGGTCCATGACCACCAGGTTGGGACGGGTACGGGCGGCCGTCTCCGCGGCGTCCGTGTCGGCGCCCGCACGTGCCACCTGGAGCCCGCGCCGCTCCAGCGCGGCCGTCAGCGCGGCCGCGATCTCGTCGCGCTCCTCGATCAGCAGGACCCGCGAGGGGTGCTGCTCGCTGTCGCGCGGCGCGAGTGCCTTCAACAGCACGGCCGGGTCCGCCCCGTACGCGGCGTCGCGCGAGGCATGGCCGAGTCCGGCGGTCACCAGGACGGGCACCTCGGCGGCCACCGCGGCGGAGCGCAGCGACTGGAGGGCGGTCCGGGTGATCGGCCCGGTCAGCGGGTCCACGAACAGGGCGGCCGGGAACGCCGCTATCTGCGCGTCTACTTCCTCGCGGGAGTGGACGACGACGGGGCGGTAGCCGCGGTCGCTGAGCGCCTGCTGCGTCTGCGGGTCAGGCGCGGGCCAGACCAGCAGACGGCGCGGGTTGTCCAGCGGCTCGGGCGGCAGCTCGTCGTCGACGGGCGGCGGCGGCACGGGCCGGTTGACGACCTCGACGGCCCCGCCGGGCCCGTCCAGCGGCTCGGGGCCCTCGGCGGCGCCCGCCTCGGGCGCTCCTATCGCGAAGGCGCGGCCCTGCGGGGCGGGCTCGGCGAGCCGGCGCCGGCGGCCGGAGCCGCCCGTACCGGTGGCGTCGGGCGCCGTGCCGGCAGCGGCGGCGGGGTCCACCGCGATGCCCTGGCCGATGGTCCCGAGGGCGCGCACGCTGATGGGCCGGCCCGGCTCGGCGGAGGCGTCCTGCGGCTGCCGCTCCGCGGGCACGGCAGGCCGGCCGGCGGAGTCGTCGCCGTCGGGTGCGGCCGGTGCACCGGGAACCGGCCAGGCGGACGGGGCAGGGGGCTCGGCCAGGCGCCGCCGCCCGGTCGGCGGTACGGCCGCGTCCGCACCGGCGGCGGGCTGCTCGGCGGGGCTGCCGGCGGGGGTCCCGGGTGTGCCGAGGGTACGGCGGGCACGCCGGCCGGCCGGAGTGTCGCCCTCGGCGGGTGCCGGTACGGGCCCGGGCGCGCCGGCCGCGGCGGAGCCGGCCGCGGCACCGGCGGCGGGCTTCGGAGCCTGAGCGGCATCGCCGTTCGCGGGGGCGGCGGCCGGACCCGCGGGCGGCGGCGGGAAGCCGGGGGCGCCGGACGGTGCCGGCGGCGTCGGGCCGGGCGGCAGCGCGAAGCCGCCTTCGGGTGCGACAGGACGGGCGGGGGCGGTCGCTGCGGCGCCGGGCCCGCCCGGGACGGCCGGGCCGAGGCCGGTCGCGGGAACGGGGCCGCCGGGTCGTGCGACGGCCGCGGAACCCAGGGCGCGGCGGCGGCCCGCCGGGTGCTCGGTCACCGGAACGGGCGGCACGGCGGGCACGGGCGGCAGCGCGGGCATCGCGCCGCCCTGCGGGGGCACGGGCCGGGCGTCGCCCTCGGGGCCGTTGTCGCCGTCGCGGCCGCGACGGCGGCCGGTGCCCAGGCCGGCGGGGTTGACCGGGGACTGCGCGAGGGCAGCGGGGCCGGCCGGGGCGGCGTCCGAGGCCGGGGACTCGCTGCCCCGGCGGCGTCCGGAGGGCAGGGCGAGCGCTCCGCCCGCGGCGGGCTCGTCCCGGTCCTCCAGGAAGGCGTCGACCCCGCGGCGGCCGCGGCGCCCGGTCCCCCGCCCGGCCTGCGGCTCCGGCTCCGGTTCGGGCTCGGGCTCCGGCTCGGGCAGGGTCACCGTCCCGGCACCCGATCCGAGCGGCAGTTCCAGGACGTAGGCGCCGCCCGGCGCCCCGGGGACCTCGACGGTCTGGAGCACGCCCCCGTGCGCGGTCACGATGCCGCGCACGATCGGCTCGTGGACGGGGCTGCCGCCCTCGTACGGTCCGCGCACCTCGATGCGGACGACCTCGCCCCGCTGGGCCGCGGCGACCACGATCGTGGCGTCGCCGTAGCCGCTGCCCTGGGGGGTCTTCCCGGTGGCGTCCACCCCGGCGACGTCCGCCACGAGGTGGGCGAGCGCCGTCGCGACGCGGTCGGCGTCCACCTCGGCCTCGATGGTCGGCGCGTGGACGGCGAACTGGACGCGGCCCGGGCCGATCAGCTCGACGGCCGCGTCGACGCCGGCCGCGACGACGCCGTTCATGAGGACGTTCTTCTTCCTCAGCTTCTCGCTGCCCGCGTCGAGGCGCTGGAAGCCCAGCACGTTGTCCACGAGGGCGGTCATCCGCGAGTACCCGGCGGCCAAGTGGTGCAGCAGCTGGTTGGCCTCGGGCCACAGCTGGCCCGCGTCGTCGGCGGCCAGCGTGGCCAGCTCGCCGCGCAGCTCCTCCAACGGCCCGCGCAGGGAGTCGCCGAGGACGGCGACGAGCTGGGCGTGGCGTGCGGCCAGGGCGTCGAAGGGCCGGCGGTCGGTGAAGGTCATGACCGCGCCGACGAGCATGTCGCCGTCGCGCACGGGGGAGGTGGTCAGGTCGACGGAGACCGGCTGCCCCGCCTTGTTCCACAGCACCTGCCCGCGGACGCGGTGCTTGCGGCCGCTGCGCAGCGTGTCGGCGAGCGGCGACTCCTCGAAGGGGAACGGGGAGCCGTCGGCGCGCGAGTGCTGGATCAGGGCGTGCAGCTCCCGGTTGCCGAGGTCGGTGGCCCGGTAGCCGAGGATCTGGGCGGCCGCGGGGTTGACCAGGACGACCCGGCCCTCCGTGTCGGTGCCGACGACGCCCTCGGCGGCGGCGCGCAGGATCATCTCGGTCTGCCGCTGCGACCGCGCGAGCTCGGCCTCGGTGTCCACGGTCTCGGACAGGTCCCGGACGACGAGCATCAGCAGCTCGTCGCCGGTGTACGAGGGCTGCGGCTCGCGGTAGGCGTCGCGGCCGTCGAGGTGGGCGTGGGTGACCTCGACGGGGAACTCGCTGCCGTCGGTGCGGCGGGCGACCATCCGCTTGGGCTTGGCGCGGCCGCCCTCGCCGTCGCCGGGCCGGCGCATCGAGCCGGGGATCAGCTTGGAGTCGAAGTCGGGGAAGAGGTCGAGCACGCCGCGGCCCACCAGGCCGGTGCCGGGGCTCTCCATGACTTCCAGGGCGATCGAATTCGCGTTGACGACCGTGCCGTTGGCGTTGACCAGCAGCAGCGCATCCGGAAGCGCGTCGAGTATTGCTGCGAGGCGAGCAGCGCCCCGGGATGGCCTGCTGCTCACGACGAGCTTCCTCCCTGACCAGGACTACCGGCATGTCACGGGAGGAGTCTAAGGGCACCGCCCCGCCGCGGGGTGGCCGATGTCGGGGCGGCCACCCCGGCACTCGGCATCGTCCCAGGTCAGGACCGCCCCGCCGGAAGCACAGGTTCCAAGTTGTTCCAGCGGGCGATCTCGCATCCGTTCGTTCGCCGGAACGTGGCATTCACCTTCTGTCCGCGCCACGTTCCGGTGATGCGTGCGGTGGCGGGCCCGCCGTCCTGCAGGGTGCACATCTGCCGCTTGGGTTCGGCGGCGAAGGGATCCGAGCCGTCCTGGGCGAGGCGGTCGAGGCGGGCGCACGCCCGGTCGCGTTCGGGGTGGTTCCCGCCCGTGGGGCGGCATTCGAGGACGTACTCCCCCTCCGCCCGCGGGTTGCCGGTGGCGGACACGGCGATGGTGAGGCGGTCGGGGCTGTTCAGCAGTCTGCTCAGGGGCAGCGGGGGCAGCGGGCCGGCGGCCGTCGTGGCCAGGACGGAGGTGACGGCGAAGGCGGCGAGTCGCAGCATGGGGCACTCCAGGTCGTCCGTACGTCGTGCACCGGTACCAACGACGGGCCCGCGGGGCGCGTGACGGCCGCGGCGGCTGTGTGCCGGGAGTGATTAAGGCTTTGCCCTGTGACCGGCTGTCCTAGTACCGTGGGAGCGGATTGGTGACCGGCCCCGCGCCTGTGTCATCATCTGCACGCACCCTCTTGCGGGGGTGTGCTGGAGGCGTCGCCTAGTCCGGTCTATGGCGCCGCACTGCTAATGCGGTTTGGGGCTTACCCCCCATCGAGGGTTCAAATCCCTCCGCCTCCGCAGCCACGAAGCCCCGGTCCCCACGGACCGGGGCTTCGCTGCTTTCCGGGTGCAGCCGACGGCCGCACGGGCGGCTCCCGAGCGGCGCCCCCGGGAGGTGTCCCCGGGAGGCGCCCGAAACCGGGGGCCGGCCCGGTCCGCCCGGTCCGCCCCTCCGCCCGGATGATCGCCCTCCGGCTGTTTTCGCAGGTCAGAGCCGGTTTGGTTAACGGATTTCGCGTCCCGGCAAGGTCCATGTATTGTTGTTCTCGCAAGGCCAACGGGGCGAAAAACCCCGAGAAGCCCAAGCACTCGTAGCTTAACGGATAGAGCATCTGACTACGGATCAGAAGGTTGCAGGTTCGAATCCTGCCGAGTGCACAGACCAAGAGGCCCCCCGGTTCACCGGGGGGCCTCTTGCGTTGATCATGTAGCGTCGGCGCACGCAGGCGGTCGGGCGTGCGGGCCGCGGGAGGGACACCAGGTGGACGACATCGACCGGGCGCTCGTCCGGAACCTGCAGGAGGACGCCGGCCGGTCGTACGCGGCACTCGGCGCGGCCGTGGGCCTGTCCGCCGGGGCCGCCCACGAGCGGGTCCGCAAGCTGCGCGAGCGGGGGGTCATCCGCCGGACCACCGTCGACGTGGACCCCGCCGCCGTCGGCAGCGGGGTGCTGGCCTACGTGATGGTCGACGCCAACGCCTGGATGGGGGACTCCGCCGCCGCGTTCGCGGCGATCGCCGAGATCCAGGAGGCGCACGTCATCGCGGGCAGCGCCTCCGTCCTGGTCAAGGTGCGCACGGCCACGACCGAGCAGCTCCAGGACGTCCTGCGCCGCCTGTACGCCATCGACGGGGTCAGCGGAACCCAGGCCACCGTCGTGCTGGAGACCTTCTTCGAGCGGCCGGTCCCGCTGTGACCTGGCGGTGCACCGGGATCCGCTGGAGCGGAGGCCGACCCGCCGTCGGCTGGATCGCGGACGGCCGCGGCGAGCGCACCAGCCCCCTCCGGTACGGCGCCGCGCTCGCCTTCGCCGCCCGCGGAGAGCGGCGCTGCCTCGGCGTCCGGCGGGCCGGGAAGCGCACGCCGTGCCCGGCGGGCGCCGCCGTGCCCGCCGCCGCCGGGAACGCCCAGTGCCCCGAATGCGCCCGCCTGGACCGGTCGTTCTCGGTGGCGGCGGACACCAACGCCGGGGATCCCCGCCCCTACCGCGTCTACCTGGCCTGGTTCGGGCCCGGGCTGGCCAAGGTCGGGATCACGGCCGAGGAGCGGGGCGCGGCCCGGCTCCTGGAGCAGGGGGCCGTGGCATGGGCCTGGCTCGGCCGCGGCCCGCTGATGGCGGGCCGGCGCGCCGAGGAGCTGCTGCGGACCGCGCTGGGCGTGCCCGACCGGATCCCGTACGCCCGCAAGCGCGCCGTCCGCAGCCGGCTGCCCGCGGCCGGCGACCGGGCGCATGCGGTCGCGGCACTGCATGCGGAGGCGGCCGCGCTGGAGGGTTGGCCGCAGTCGCTGGAGCGCCTGCCGTGCGAAGTCGTCGACCACGCCGCGGTGTTCGGACTGGACGGACTGCCCGATCCCGCCCGCGTGGTCACCGCGATGGCGCCCGGAGGGGCCGTCGCCGGCCGGCTTGCCGCCGCGGCCGGCCCCGACCTGCACTTCTCCGACGGGCTCGTCCTGGACACCCGCCTGCTCGCCGGTTGGGAACTCGTCCCCGCCGGCGGCCGCTCCACCGACGTGCCGGCGGTCGCCGTGCCGTCCGAAAGCGGCGCCCGCCAGGACGGCCTCTTCTGACGGGAGCCGGGGCGGGAAGGTCAAATCTTGGATCCCTTCCGACCGCCGGCCCCTTTTTCGATGGACACGGAGCGGACCCGCGCAGAGGGTGGGGGCATGACCGCCACACCCGTACCCGCATTCGAACCGCCCTACGTCATGGCCGTGTTCACCTCCCTCCGCACACCCGACGACAGCGGCTACCCCGAGACCCTCGCCCGCATGTCGGAGCTGGTCCGGGAGATCCCCGGCTTCCTCGGACACGAGTCCGCCCGCACCCCCGGCGGCCTCGGCATCACCGTCTCCTACTTCCGCGACCACGAGGCGCTCGCCCGGTGGCGCCGCGAGGAGGAGCACCGGGCCGCCATGGAGCAGGGCCGCCGCGACTGGTACGAGAGCTACACCCTGCACGTCGGGACCGTTGAGCGGAGCCACGGGTTTGACCGCGACGCCTGACGCGGTGCGCGCCTTCCGGGAGCGGCTCGGCCTGCCCGCTCTGGTCGACGTGCACACGCACTTCATGCCCGAACGGGTCCTCGCCAAGGTGTGGGACTACTTCGACGCGGCGGGCCCGCTCACCGGCGTCGCATGGCCCATCACCTACCGGCACGAGGAGTCCCGCCGGGTCGAGCTGCTGCGGGAGTTCGGCGTCCGCGCCTTCACCTCCATGCTCTACCCGCACAAGCCGCAGATGGCCGCCTGGCTCAACTCCTGGTCGGCCTCCTTCGCCGCCCGCACCCCCGACTGCCTGCACACGGCCACGTTCTTTCCCGAACCAGGGGCCGCGGACTACGTCCGGCAGGCCGTCGGGGCCGGGGCCCGCGTCTTCAAGGCACACCTCCAGGTAGGCGGCTACGACCCGAACGACGCACTGCTCGAACCGGTGTGGGGCCTGCTCGCCGAGGCGGGCGTCCCCGTCGTCGTGCACTGCGGGTCGGGGCCCGTGCCGGGCAAGCACACCGGGCCCGGCCCCGTCGCCGCACTGCTGGCCCGCCACCCCCGGCTCGCGCTGATCGTCGCGCACATGGGCATGCCCGAGTACGGCGACTTCCTGGACCTCGCCGAGCGCCACCCGGGGGTGCACCTGGACACCACGATGGCCTTCACCGACTTCTCGGCGCAGTTCGGCACCTTCCCGCCGGGCGACCTCGGGCGCCTCGCCGACCTGGGCGACCGGATCCTGCTCGGCACCGACTTCCCGAACATTCCCTACCCGTACGAGCACCAGCTCGACGCCCTGGAGCGGCTCGGCCTCGGCGACGCCTGGCTGCGCGCCGTCTGCCACGACAACGGGGCCCGCCTCTTCGCCCTGGACCGCCCGGGCCCGCCGGCCCGGGCGGGGCGCCACGGCGCGGGCTGACGCCCCGGAGGAGCGGCCCGGACGGCCCGCGGGCGTTTCTCAGGGAATTCACAGACAAGGGCAAGAACGCTCTCAGAGGCGGCCGGGACGGTGGTCGCATGACTGCGACGACCACCTCTCCCGCGTCCGCGTCCACCGGTCACTCCGCCGCTCTGGTGCGGCCCGACGGAGGGCCCTGCCGGGTCCTCGTCGTCGACGACGAGGCGCCCCTGTCCGAACTGCTCTCCATGGCGATGCGCTACGAGGGCTGCGAGGTCCGCAGCGCCGGCGACGGGGCGGGTGCGGTGCGCGCCGCCCGGGAGTTCCGGCCGGATGTCGTCGTCCTCGACGTCATGCTCCCCGACATGGACGGGCTGACCGTCCTGGGGCACCTGCGGCGCGAGATCCCGCAGGTCCCGGTGCTGTTCCTGACAGCCAAGGACTCAGTGGAGGACCGGATCGCGGGCCTGACCGCGGGCGGCGACGACTACGTCACCAAGCCGTTCAGCCTGGAGGAGGTCGTCGCCCGGCTGCGCGGCCTGGTCCGCCGCTCGGGGACCGCGCAGGCCGCCCGCGGCGGCTCCGTGCTGTGCGTGGGCGACCTGCTGCTGGACGAGGACAGCCACGAGGTGTCGCGGGCAGGCCGGGAGATCCGCCTGACCGCCACCGAGTTCGAGCTGCTGCGCTACCTGATGCGCAACCCGCGGCGCGTGCTGAGCAAGGCGCAGATCCTGGACCGGGTGTGGTCGTACGACTTCGGCGGCCAGGCCAACGTCGTCGAGCTGTACATCTCCTACCTGCGGCGGAAGCTGGAGAGCGGGCCCGGCCTGCCCCCGATGATCCACACCAGGCGCGGCGCCGGCTACCTGATCAAGCCGGCCGATCTGTGACGGGGCGGGCCCGCACGCGGCCGGGCCGCGGTCCGGTCCGCAGCCTCCTGCGGGGCGGACGCACCTGGTCGCTGCGGGTCCGGCTCGTCGTCTCCGCGGTGTCGCTGATCGCCGTCGTCGGCGCTGCCATCGGCACCGTCACCACCCTCGCCCTGCGCTCCTACCTCGTCGACAAGGTGGACCAGCAGCTGCGGATCAGTGTCGACATGGCCGGCCCCAAGGGGCCCGGCGCGGGAAAGCCCGGCCGTGACGCCCTCTGGTTCGTGGTCGCGCCCGGCACCCCGCTGGGCGCCGTGGGCATCCGCACCGAGGCCGACGGCACCGTCCGCGGTGCCCATCTCTCCGCCTCGGGCGGGCCCGGAGCCGACCACCGGCGCACCCTCACCCAGGCCCAGACCGACGCTCTCGCCCGCGTCGCCCGCAAGGCGGCCGGGGCCGGGCGGCCCGCCCCCGCCGACCTGGACCTGCCGGGGCTCGGCGGCTACCGGGTCCTCGCCGCCCCCGACGGGAGCATCGCCCTCGGCTACCCGCTCGCCGAGGTCGACTCCACCGTGAGCACCCTGGTCGCGGTCGAGGTGTGCGTCACCCTTGCCGGGCTGATCGCGGCCTCTCTCGCCGGCCAGGCCATGGTCGGCGTCGCCCTGCGCCCGCTGCGGCGGGTGGCCGCCACCGCGACCCGCGTCTCGGAACTGCCCCTGCACAGCGGCGAGCCCGCCCTGCACGAGCGGGTTCCCGACGCCGAGGCCGATCCCCGCACCGAGGTCGGCCAGGTCGGCGCCGCACTCAACCGGATGCTGGGGCATGTCGCCTCTGCCCTTACCGCCCGCCAGCAGAGCGAGATGCGGGTCCGGCAGTTCGTCGCCGACGCCAGCCATGAGCTGCGGACCCCGCTCGCCTCCATCCGCGGGTACGCGGAGCTCACCCGGAGGGGGAGGGAGGAGCCCGGCCCGGACACCCGGCACGCGCTGGGCCGCATCGAGTCCGAGGCCACGCGGATGACCGGGCTCGTCGAGGACCTTCTCCTACTGGCCCGGCTCGACGCGGGCCGCCCGCTCTCCCTGACCGACGCCGACCTGGCCCCTCTCGTCATCGACGCTGTCGGCGACGCGCGCGCCGCCGGGCCCGGGCACCACTGGCGCCTCGACCTCCCCGACGAGCCGGCCCCCGTCCGGGCCGACCCCGCCCGGATCCAGCAGCTCCTGGTCAACCTCCTGGCCAACGCCCGCACCCACACACCGCCCGGAACCACCGTCACTGCCCGTGTTTCACGTGAAACAGCGGCGGTTTCACGTGAAACATCCACCGAAGCCGGCCACCCGGAGCCCGTCGTCCTCCTCCGGGTCGAGGACGACGGACCCGGCATCCCCGCCGAGCTGCTGCCCCGGGTCTTCGAGCGGTTCGCGCGCGGCGATGCCTCCCGCTCGCGGACCGCGGGCTCCACCGGCCTGGGGCTCGCCATCGTCGCGGCCGTCGTCACCGCACACGGCGGCCGCGTCACCGTCCAGAGCCGGCCCGGCCGGACCTGCTTCGACGTCGTCCTGCCCCTTGCCGCCGAGCACCACCCCACGGACCCGGCGGACGAGGCCGCCGGGGCCCCGGCCGCCCCGGCACCGCACTCACAGACGGGCCACAGGCTCACCACACAGCGGTGACAGCCCGCCCGGCCAGGCTCCGGGCATGCCAACCGACACTCCCGCCGGCACCCTCCCGGCACGGACGCACCTCGCGGCCGTGCCCGGCGAGCCCGTCCTCGACGTGGTGGTCCCGGTGTTCAACGAGGAGACGGACCTGGGCCCCTGCGTGCGCAGGCTCCACGACCACCTCGGCCGCACGTTCCCCTACTCCTTCCGCATCACGATCGCCGACAACGCCAGCACCGACGCCACCCCCCGGATAGCGGCCGACCTCGCCGCCCGCCTGGACGGCGTACGCAGCGTCCGGCTGGAGGAGAAGGGCCGGGGCCGGGCCCTGCGCACCGTCTGGGCACGCTCCGACGCACCCGTGCTCGCCTACATGGACGTCGACCTCTCGACCGACCTCAACGCGCTG
>NZ_RPSE01000154.1:0-12776 GCF_003949955.1 Streptomyces sp. WAC05292 | reverse complement strand
CGCCCGCCCCGAACCCCTCGATGGCGCGGGCGACTTCGTCCTGGAGGGCCCCCAGCGCCGGCGCCGCCCCGAACAGGTCCCGGGCCCGGCCCAGGGAGACCGCCCGCCGGCCCAGCGCGTCCCGCTCCCCGCCGCCCAACCCGTGCGCCCAGAACAGCGCGGCCGCGGCCCGCTCCCGCGCCGGGTGCCGCAGCAGCCCCGCCTCCCGCCGCAGCCGCAGCAGCACCCGCAGGACGGCGGCCGCGTCGTGGTCGTGGACCCCCCGCTCGTACCCCTCGTCGTACGCCTCCTCCGCCGCCCGCCGCACCAGTGCGTCGAGCCCGTCCCCGGCGGCGGCCAGCGCGTCCGGGCCGTGCGCGGACAGCAGCCGCGCGGCCAGGTACTCGGCCCGGTACACCTTCGCCGACTCCGACGGCAGCACCCGGTCCCAGTACGGCCGGCTCTCCGCGAAGCCCGGATCCGCGACCGGCCGCCGGTAGTCGGTGCCGGTCAGCGCGAACGCCATGCCGTCCCCGTACGGCACCAGCGTCAGCTCGGCGGTCTCCCGGACCACCGCGAACCGGTGCCGGCCCAGCCGGACCGTCCCGCCCCCGTCCGCGTACAGCTCGGCGCGGTCCCGCAGCGCCCGGCCCGCCTCCTGCCGGGCGGCGGCCAGGCGCCCCGTCAGCTCCTCGGCCCGCACCGGGTCGCCGAGCGCCCGCAGCCGCTCCGCGCTCCGGCGCACCCCGGCCACCACCGGATCCGAGCTGAAGTAGGTGTTCACCGCGTCGTCGTCGGCGAGCGTGCAGGCCCGGCGGACGACCGTCTCCAACACCCGCTGCGCCGACGCGGCGAGGGACTCCGCACGCCGGGCGGCCGCATCCCGCAGGGTCTGCCTGCGCGCGGAGAACGCGTCCTGCACCTCCGCGCGCTTCTCCGCGAGCCGCGCGGTGAACTCCTCGTTCCCCGCGAAGCGGGCCTCCAGGTTCTCCCACTGCACCAGCAGCCGGGCCAGCTGCGCATCGCACTCCCCGGGCGTGCCGGCCGCGGCCAGCGCGCCCGTCGCCAACTGCCCCAGCAGCGCGAACTCCGCAGCGAACTCCGCGGCGCTCTCCTCGTGCAGCAGTTCCCGCCTGCGCGTCTCCAGCCTGGCCCGGGCCTGGTTCAGCGCCCCCAGCACCTCGCCGATCCGCTCCAGGACGGCCGCGCGCCCCGCGGGGTCGCCCGTCTCCAGCCCCGAGGCGACCTCGGTCAGCTCCTGGAGGCCGAGGACGCGGCCCTCCACCTCCCGGCGCAGCGGCTCGGCCTCGGCGGCCGTGGTGACCGCCTCCGCCGCGTCGGCGAGCCGGCGGGCCTCCGCGGCACAGCCGTCGAAGGCGTCCGCCCGCCGGAGGAAGGCCATGGCGCGCTCGGCGGTGGAGCCGACGGCCGAGGCCACCTCCGCGGCCAGCGCCTCGACGGCGCCGGTGTCCGCGTACCGCATCCCGGTGAGCGTGACCAGGTGTCCCTGCGCCCGGCGCAGCTCGGCGATGCGCGCGATCCACTCCTCGGCGCCGGCCGGCGCCTCCCCGCGGATCCGGCGCAGCAGGCCCGCGACGGTCCGGCCCGCCTCGGCCAGCGCGTCGGCGGCCTGCGCGGTGAGCGCCCGTACCGCCTCGAACTCCGCCAGCATCTGCTCCGCCGTCGCCCGTACGGCCGCCAGCGCGGCGTGCAGGTCCACCGCGCCCGGCGCCGCGTCGGCGAGCTCCGCGAGCCACGGGAACCGGTCGCCGGCGCGGACGCAGTCCGCGAGCAGCGACTCGTACAGCGCCGGTGTCGCCGCCGAGGCGTCCGTCTCCCCGGCGGCCGCGGCCCGGCGGGCGACGGCCGTGGTGTCGGCGACGGCACGGACCAGGTCCGGGTTCCCGATCCGGGCGAGCGGCCCCTCCGCCGCGGACCCCCCGTGGGTGTCGGACGTGAAGGGCGAACTCCACTCCTGCACGGCGTGGGACCGCGCCGCGCGCCCGTCCCCCGGCCGCAGCACCACCAGCGTGCCGTCCTCGAACCGGGCCAGCCCGTCGCACGGCAGCGGCGCCGAGACCTCCTGCCGGATCAGGCTGTACGGGAGCAGCAGCCGGCGGTTGCCCGCCCGCTCCTGGAAGACGAACAGCACGTCCTCGCCGTTCGGGGAGGCCACCGAGTGGTCGAACTCCAGGCCGGCGGTGTCCGTGTCGAACGTCCTGACCGTGCCGTCGGCCAGGCAGTAGCCGCCCGGGAAGACGACGCCCCCGTCGTCCGGGAGCCGGCGGCAGGACAGCCCGATGCCGTCCAGCCGGACCACGGTCCCGGTCACCGCGTTGAAGACGAGGTGGCGCCGCGTCTCCTCCTTGTACGGCAGCACCCGCAGCAGGGTCAGCGGCCCGACGACCGCGTACGCGATCTCGGCGTCCGCGAGGGACTGGAGGGACTCGTCCACCGGTTCGCGGTGCACGAGCCCGGCACCGGTCTCCGTGTCGTCTTCCGTCCTGATGCTCAGCGCCCCGCCGACCGTCGAGACGTAGAGCCGCCCGTCGACCGCCGCGTGCGGGTGCCGGCCCGGGACGTGGTCGTCCCGGGTGACCTCCCGCCACCGCACGTCGTGGGCCGCGGGGAAGACGTGGTCGCGTTCGCCCCGCCCGTCGAGGAAGCGCACCGTGCCGGCCGGGCCGGCCCGCCAGCGCAGGACGCGGATGTCCTCGGCCTGCTCGCCGGTCCGGAAGACGGCGAGGAGGGTGTCGTCGACCATGCGGAGCCGCTGGAGGCGGGCCCCGTGGTAGTAGCGGTGCAGCTCGTCGAACTCCCGCCGGAATGAGGGGTCGTCGAGGAGCCCGGGCACGGCATCCTCGGGCAGCGGCTCCAGGTTCCGGTCGTACAGCGCCAGCACGTCCCGTACGGACGTCCCGTCGCCCCGCGGGGCGGTGCCCCGGTAGCCGAACAGCAGGCGGTCGCCGACGGCCACCAGGTCCGCCGCGGTCCGGGCGTCCTCCGTGCGCAGGTGCCCGGAGCCGGCGAGCGCGACCCCGGCAGAGCCGAACGCCGCGATGCGGGCCGCGTTCAGGGCCTCGGCGCCGCGGGCCAGTTCGCCGGCCCGGGCGGCGAGCCGCCCGCGCAGCACCTCGTACGTCCCCGTGTCGGCGCCCGTGGCCGTGTCCCTGCCCGTGGTCATGCGTGCTGCTCCTTCGTGTACGAGATCGTGGGGGGCCGTGGAGCCGCCGCCCCCTCCGCGGCGGCTCCACGGCCGTCGACCGCACCCCCGTGGCGGTCAGTCCCGGGCGGCGCCGTTCACTCCGGCCACCGCGGTCTTCCCTGCGAGCTCGCCCACCGGCAGGTCGGCCAGGCCCAGCTCCCTGGCCTTGGACATCAGCGCGTCCAACTGCCCCGAGCCGGCCGGCATGAGCTTCGCCAGCAGGGCCGAGACGGTCAGGTCGCGGACGTCCGCGGCGGACGTGTTCGCCACCGCGCGGGTGAGGTCGTCGGTGAAGGACCCCGAGCCGTCGAGCCAGGAGGCGGCCAGTGCCTGCGCCGTCTGCGAGTTCTCCATGAACCCGTCGACCGCCCGGCCCATCGACACCGCGCCCACGATCCGGTCGAAGAAGGCGGACTCCCCGCCGACGATGCTGATGTCGGCGCCCTCCAGCCCGGTCGCGAGGACCGCGGCCTGCGCCTCCGCGACCTGCCGCTGCGCGTCCAGCCCGGCCAGCCGGATCTCCTTCTCCGCCTCCAGCCGCAGCCTGTACTCCTCGTGCGTCCGGGACGCCTCGTCCAGGGCGGCCATCGCCGCCGCCTTCTCGGTCAGGCCCGCGGCCTCGGCCTTCAGCTTCTCGCCGACGCCGGCGGCCCGCGCCAGCGCCAGCTCGCGCGCGCCCTCCGCCTCGGCCCGCAGCCGCGCCGCCGTCGCCTCGGCCTCGGCACGGCCGGCCTTCTCGATGACCTCGGCCTCCTTCTCCCGTACGGCCACCCCGGCCAGGCCCGCTGCGGCCGCCTCGGCCCGGATCCCCTCCGCCAGGCGGATCTTGGAACGCGCTTCCAGATCGGCCGCCTTGTTGCGGGCCTCGGCCAGCGTGAGCTCCTCCGCGGCCCGGTGCACGGCCGCCTGCTCCGCCGCCTCGGCGGCCTTGATGTCCTTGACCAGCCGCTCCTGCGCCTCGGCCTCCGCGGCGATCACGATCGCCTGGCGGCCGCGCTCGGCTTCCTCGACGGCCCGCAGCCGCTTGATGGACTCCTCCTGCTCCGCGACCGTGCGGTCCACGGCGATCCGCTCCCGGACGACCTCCGCGATGTCCCGCCGCTCGTTCTCCACCTCCTTGTCGGCGGCGATCCGCGTCAGCTCCGTCTCCCGCTCCCGCGCGATGACCTCCAGCAGGCGGTCCTTCTCGATGCGCTCGTTCTCCACCGCGATGACCCGCTCGCGGTTCTTCGCGGCGACCGCCACCTCGCGGGCCTGGTTCTCCCGCTGGATGCCGAGCTGCTCCTCCGTCTTGAGGAACGCGCTCTGCGCCCGCAGCCGCTCCTCCTCCACCACCCGCGCCGTCTCGGCCTCCTCCCGGGCCCGCGCCGTCTCCACCTCGCGCCGCTGCCGGATCTCGGCGTCGGCCTGCCGGCGCTCCAGTTCGAGGATGGCCTCGCGGGCGTCGACGTTCTGGCGGGTGATCTCCTTCTGCTCGTTCTGCCGGAACTCGTTGGTACGGACGTTCTCGATGGCGGTCAGCTCGGTGATCTTGCGGATGCCCTGCGCGTCCAGGATGTTCCCGGCGTCCAGCTGGCCGACGGGCGTCTGCTCCAGGTAGTCGATCGCCGCGTCCTCCAGGCTGTAGCCGTTGAGGTCGATGCCGATGATCTCGATGATCTTGAAGCGCAGCTCGTCGCGCTTGGTGTACAGGTCCGCGAAGTCCATCTGCTTGCCGACCGTCTTCAGCGCCTCGGAGAACTTGGCGTTGAACAGCTCCTGCATGGTCGCCTTGTCGCTGGCCCGCGCCGTGCCGATGGCCTGCGCCACCCTGATGACGTCCTCCACCGTCTTGTTGACCCGGATGAAGAACGAGATGCGGATGTCGGCCCGGATGTTGTCCCGGCAGATCAGGCCGTCGCGGCCGGTGCGGGAGATCTCGATGGCCTTCACCGAGATGTCCATCACCTCGGCCTTGTGCAGCACCGGCAGCACGACCTGGCCGGTGAAGGTGACGTCGACCTTCCGCATCTTCGAGACGATCAGGGCCTTGCCCTGCTCGACCTTCCTGAACAGCCGGGACAGCACGACCACCACGACGATCGCGACGACCAGGACACTGAGCAGCAACAGGCCGAGGCCCGTCGTGACGACATCCATGAGTTACCCCCTCCACATCAGTGCCGGGCGGCTCGGCCGCCGCTCCGTGAACCGGCCGACGCCGACCCCCCGCAACCGGCGGGCACGGGGCTCCGCCCCTGCGCCGCCCGCGAGGCCCCCATCCTGTTGCGCGGGCGGGCGCCCGCACACTGCCGGATCCCGGCAGTCTTCCCGCCCCTTCACCGCACGGTCGCGGTGACCAGCCAGGCGTTGCCGAGCAGCCGCACCCCGTCGGCGCCTTCGCGGGGGCGGAGCTCGTCGACCAGCCGCCTCCGCGCGTCGGCGGCCGCGGTGGGAGCGGCCTGGGCGAGGAGGTGGCGCAGGGGCCCGGAGGACAGCAGGAGGTCGGCCGCGTGCGCGGCGTCGTCGCCCCATGTGCCGTGGACCGTCACGTGCTCGGCGCGTACGTCCGCCCAGCCCGCCCGCTCCAGCAGCGCGACGGCCTCACCGGGTGCGGAGAGGGAGAACATGCCGGGCCCGCCGGGCTCGCCGAAGCCGTTCGGCGGCAGGAGGCCGGCGAGCGCGGCCAGGGCGGTCAGCCACTCGTTGCCCTCGGGTTCGGCGGCACACAGCAGGGCGGCGCGGCCGCCCGGGCGCACCGCGGCGGCGATGTTGCCGAAGGCGGCGACGGGATCGGCGAAGTACATGACGCCGAATCGGCTGATCACCACGTCGAAGGCACCGCGGGGGAGGGGGTGGACCTGCGCGTCCCCCTGTTCGAAGCGGATGCCGGCGATGCCCTCGCTCCCGGCGGCGGCCCGGGCCCGCTCCAGCATGGGGCCGGAGAGGTCCAGGCCCAGGGCGCCCCCGCCGGGCGCCGCGGCGCGGGCGGCTCGGCGGGTGGTTGCCCCGGCGCCGCAGCCGATGTCGAGGACGCGGTCGCCGGGCGCGATGGCCGCGGCGTCGAACAGGGGGTGGTCGAAGCCGGCGTTGACGGCGTCCCAGCGGTCCCGGTGGGCCGCCCAGTGGCTGCCCTCGTAGCCGTTCCAGGCGCGGGACTGGGCGGTGTTCGCGATGCCGTTCATGGGGTGGAACCTCCCGGTGCACAGACGTGCGGAACCAGACGGAGCCCTACTATGGGCGAGTGCCCAAACAGTATGGGCGTACGCCCATACGTGCAACACCCCTATTCGACGGAGGACTTGATGTCACCACGCGGGGTCGCCATCCCCGATCTGCGCGCCCGGCTCTTCGATGCGGCCGAGCGGGTCCTGGCCCGCGACGGGGCTGCCGCCCTGACCAGCAGGGCGGTGACCGCCGAGGCCGGCTGCGCGAAAGGCGTGCTGCACACGCACTTCACCGGGCTGGACGAGTTCGTGGCCGAACTGGTGCTGGACCGCTTCGCCCGCACCGCCGAACTGGCCGCGGCCCTGCCCGCGAAGGCGGGCGGCGGCACCCCCGCCGGCAACCTCGCCGACGTGGCCTCGGCGGTACTCGCCCTCGACCCCGGAGTCGTCGGCCTGGCGGTGACCCGCCCGGCGGCGGCCCTGCGGGTCCGGGAGGCGTGGGCGGCGGGTGCCCCCGGCTTCGGTGCGGTCCAGACGTCGGTGGAGGCCTACCTCAACGCCGAACGCGCCCTGGGCCGCGTCGCCTCCGGCCTGGACGCCGCCTCCGCGGCCCTGGCCCTGGTGGGCACCCTGCACCACCTCCTGATGACATCCCACCCCGCAGCCCCCCGCCCGCGAACCGTGGTGGAACCCCTGATCCGGACCCTCCTGGGCACCCCCTGACCGATCCGCTCCCGAGGCGGGCGCCGGTGGTCCGACGGCGCCCGCCTCTTGAGCGGCACACCGGTGAGGGGTATGTCTGGAATCTCCGCCTCCGCTCGTGCGGCCGACGTGGCACGCCTCCGGCGCACCGGTGACGCGACGTCAGCCCCAGTCGACGACGACCCGGTTGAGCGGCGTGTCGATGCCGAACCTGCCGGGGCGCGGTCGGGGCACGGGAGCCTCCAGTGGCCGGAGCTCGAAGGAGGCGCACCGCCCCCGGTGGTGTCGGTCCCAAACGCGCACGGTGTCGGCGACCGCGGCGGCGAGTTCCCCGCCGCCCGGGCCGTGGCCGATGACACCGAACTCCCACAGCCTCCCGCCCTCGGGGGTGGTCCGCCGCGAGGGACGCCGGGCGAGGTAGGCCACGGCGTGGCCGTCGAGGACCACACCGGACGACCGGTACGGGTCGTCGACGAGGACGGTGCCCTTCGCGGCCGCCGGGAACACCATGCGGATCAGACCGGAGTCGAAGGAGCAGGAGACGAACAGCTCCATCCACTCCGGCGATTCCCTCGCCTGGACCGTCATGCCGGTCCACTCCTCCACCCGAGGCCCGTCGAGTACGCAGGCCAGGGCATCCCCGTCGACGGGCGTCCCGGCCGGCGCCTGAAGGCGCACGGTCCCGTCCGCACTGATCGGAACGGAGCGCCGGGCATCGTCGGCGATGCCGCCGCGCAGCGGCACGAAGGTGTTCATCTCGCTGCTCAGCGAGACCCACCGGCCGCCCCGGCACTCGTACGCGACCGAGCGGCAGACCGTGCCCTTCAACCGCTGGGGCACGACCAGGCGGCCGCCCGGGGCGAGCTGGTCGAGCCAGGCGCGGGGGATGCCGTGCGCGCCGACGGTGGCGATGACGCGGTCGTACGGCGCCCCGGCGGCGTGGCCGAGCGCGCCGTCACCGGTGTGGACCTCGACATTGGTGCAGCCGGCCGCGGCGAGGTGCTCCCGGGCGCCTTCGACCAGGTCGTCGTCGACATCGACGGTGGTGACGTGGCCGGTCTCCCCGACGAGGCGGGCGAGCAGGGCCGCGTTGTAGCCGGTGCCCGCGCCGAGTTCGAGGATCCGCTCGCCGGGCCGGGCGTCCAACTGGTCGAGCATCACCGCGACCACGGCGGGCTGGGAGGCACAGGAGAGGGCCGTGCCCTCGATGTCGTGCTTCACGGCCACGACGGCGTTGGCGTACGCCTCGTCGAGGGAGGCGTCGGGCACGAACAGGTGCCTGGGCACGGCCCGCAGGGCGGCCTCCACGGCCGGCGTGGCGGCGTGGCCCTCCGCACGGATCCGGTCGACGAGGGCGCTGCGGAGCCGCTCCGCGGCGGCTGCGGAGGCGGTGAGGGTCTGGGCGTTCACCGCGCTGACGCTATCGGCGGCGGACGGACCGGCGGCGCGTGAACCGCGGTCCCGCACCACCCGGTGGATGCGCGTCGCACCGGAACGGTGCTCGGCTCCGGCCCAGCGCGCCGGAGCCGCCGCTTCCCCCCGGGCGGCAGACGTCAGTACGCCCCGAACGGCCAGAAGACCCCCACCTCGGCGTCGGACACCGCGATCAGCCCCAGCTCCTCGAACAGGCCGATGCCGCCCGGGTACTCGCCGGCGGTGAACCGGTGCGCCCTCGTGCCCCCGAGGCCGGTCCGGACGAAGTCCCGCCCGGGTTCCCGCGCCCGAGTTCGACGGCCGCCCGCCACAGGTCCTCCAGTCGGGCGTCGAGGAGGTCGAGGCCGGCGCGGTGATCGTCTGACGTGCTCATGAGCCGACCCCAGGCCGTCTCCGAACGCAGCGAGGGGCGCCGTCCGCGTGATCCGGGCGGGCGGCGCCCCTCCGGTGGGGCAGGCCTCAGCAGGTGCTCCCGTTCACGTACGCGGCTCCCAGCGGAACCTGCGGGCCGCGACCCACGCGAACAGCCCCGTCCACGCGGCCGCGATCACGATCCGGAGCGCCGACTCCCCGAGGCCCAGCTCGCCGGTCCAGCCCGACCGGAACAGGTCGACCGTCGGTGACAGCGGCGCCCACAGCAGCGCGTCGCCCACCTGCTCCGGCAGCACCTCGCGCGGGATGTAGATCCCGGAGATCATCGGCAGCACGAAGATCGCGGGCAGTGTCGCGACCATCACGGACTCGGCGGTCCGGCACAGCGCGGCCGTCGCCGCGGCCATCGCCATCATCAGCAGGATCCCCGTGACCAGCCCCGCGGCGGCGGCGAGCGGCTGCCGCGGGACCGCACCGAACATGACGGACAGTGCGACGGCCACCACGACGATCTGCGCCACGGCGACGGCGACGTACATGGAGGCGCCGCCGGCGAGGATCACCGCGTCCGAGGCCTCACCCGTGCGGAGCCGCTTCAGTACGAGCTCCTCACGGCGCGCCACGTACAGCCCGGTCACCGACGAGTACAGCGAGAAGATCAGCAGGACGCCGGCGGCCGTGGACACCATGAGCGGTCCGGGGTTGAGGCCGTGGTCCGCCAGGTCCATCTGCTCCTGCACGTACCGCATCGAGAACAGGATCATCAGGGGAACGAACACGACGAAGACGTAGTTCGCCTTGACCCTGTTGAACAGCGTCCACTCGATGCGGAACAGGGTCTTCATGTGCTGGATGGCAGGGCGGTTCATGCCTTCTCCCGCGGTTCTGCTGCGTCTTCCGCTGCTGCGTCGTCGTGGTCGTCGTGGTCGTCGTGGTCGTCGGGCAGGCGGGCGATGGAGATGAACGCCTCCTCCAAGGAGGCCGGCCGTGCCGTGAACCGGTCCAGTTCAACGTCCTGGTCCTCGGCCCAGGCCAGGAGCCGGGCGGCGTCCTTCTGGAGCTGCCCGGTCGTGACGGTGATGCGGCCGCCCTGCTCCTCGACCGTGCCGCCGACGGGCAGGTCCTGCGCGCTCCACTGCCCCGGCAGATGGAACGACAGCGTCGCGGGATGGCCGGAAACGATCTCCGAGACCGTGCCCGCCGCCGCGATGCGCCCCCGGTGCATGATCGCCAGCTCGTCGGCCAGCGACTCCGCTTCCTCCAGGTAGTGCGTGGTCAGCAGGATCGTCGAGCCCCGCTCGCGCAGCTCCTCGACCAGCCGCCAGGTCGCGTGCCGCCCCTCGGCGTCCATGCCGGCGGTCGGTTCGTCGAGGAAGAGCACCTCCGGGTTGCCGAGCGTCGCGATGGCCAGGTCCAGCCGGCGCTTCTCCCCGCCCGACAGGTTCTTGACGAGCACGTCCGCCCGGTGCGACAACCCGGCGAGTTCCAGCGCCTGCGCGACGGGCCGCGGCCGCGAGGTCAGTCCGGCCCACATCCCGATGCTCTCCCGCGCCGTCAAGTGCGCGGTGAACCCGCCCTCCTGGAGCATCGCGCCGGTACGGGGGCGGATGCGGGCCCGGTCGGCGACCGGGTCGAGATCCCCGAAGAGGCGTATGCGGCCGCGGTGCGGGGCGGCGAGGCCCTCCAGCATCTCGACGGTGGAGGTCTTGCCAGCGCCGTTGGTTCCCAGCAGCGCGAACAACGAGCCGGGTCTCACGGTGAAACTGACACCGCGGACGGCCATGAAACCGCTTTTGCCGCGTCCGTAGCGGCGCCAAACGTCATGGGCGTGGATGTGGCTGGATTCCGATGCTGCCATAGGGCCTTCCTCAAAGTGGGCGCGCCGGTGGCGATCCTCAAATCTTCCTCAGGCTCTTACCTGTGCTGTCCCAAGATTGAACCATGTGTGTCTAAAGTGATCTTGCCGCAGAGCGTCTGACCAACGCTCAAACGCCGCAGACAAAAAGCCGCTGCTGCCTTCACTGTGGGCGGCGGCCGAGGGGGAGAACTGCTGTGCCCGACTATGCCATTGCCCTGAGCCGCCCCGAGTTGGACGCGTTGCTGCGTGACGTAATTCCGCTGCTCCGGCGGCAGGCGTCGCGATTGCTCGGCGAGGACGCCGACGACGCCGTCCAGACCGCCTGCCTGAAGCTGCTGAAGGCTTCGGACGCCTGGCTCGCACACCCCAATCCGACCGCGTACGCGATGCGGGCGGTCACCACGGCGGCGTACGACCTGAAGAGACGCCAGTCGCAGGACATGCCCGTCGACGAAGTGCCCGACCGGCCGCAGGCCGGGGACCCCCTGGCCCTGCGCGAAGCACGGTGGGAGGTCGCCCGCCTGCTGGCCGAGGTGCCGCGCAAGCAGGCGGCCGCCATCTTCCTCGTCGACGTGCAGGACTACACGATCGACGACGCCGCTGCCGTGCTCGGCGTCCACCGTGGCACCGTCTCCCGCGCCAGGCAGCACGGGCTCCGCGCCATGCGGAAGAAGGCCCTCTGCGGGGGCGTCCGCCGGGTCTGCTGAGGTACGCCGAAAAAGTTTCAGCGGGCAGTCATACGAACGGCGGCCCCCGGCGGTTGATCAGATGGAAGGGCCGCGGGGGCAGGCTCGAAGGGCCGGAAGTCCCCGCACTCGCGAGCGGGAGGCCCTGCCGATGCGCACGAACCACCCGCGCACGGAGGGAGTCCCATGTCTGAACAAGAACTCCGGAGTGCTCTCATGCTCTTGCACAAGGTGAACCAGAACGCCTCGCTCACCGGCTCGCTCTCGCAGCGGACCCTGGAGGGCGCCGTCTCGCCCGTCATGGCCACACCGTCGCTGGTCTTCACCCCGTGTGCCGGCAAGGCAGCGGTCCTCGTGACCGCCGCCGCCGTCGGTTACGCCACCGCGAAGGTGAAGTAGCCCCACGGCCGGCACGCCGTACATCGCGCACCACACCGCTTCACCTGTCCACCGCGGCCGCGCCCGACAAGGGGCCGCCAATCCCTCACGCGTACGGCGCTTTCCCGCGTCCGCCCGTCCGCGCGCGCCGCGCACACATGCGCCGCATTCCCGCGGCGGATACGCGCACCCCTTTACCCGAAGGGTTGCCGTGAACACCCCACACCCGCCCGCCCGATATCCGGAATTCCCCGCGGGCCGAGGCCGGAAAAGACTTCCCGCTGCCCGCCCAAGGCGGACAGCGGGACGATCCGCAATCCACAAAACACGCCAGTAAAGGAAAAGCACCGTGCTGATCCAGAAGGTCAACCTGAACCCCGCCGTCAACGGCGAGCTGCACGCCGGCTCGCCCGCGGGCGCCGCGGCCCCCGTCATGGCCACCCCGGCCATCATCGCCACCCCGGTCATCGCCAAGACGGCCGGCTACGTCGTCGGCGGTGCCGTCGTCACCGGTGCCGCCGCGGTGGCCTACAAGACCGCCACCGGCTGATCCGGTCGGCCCCTGCCGGGTCCGGCGCCCGGTCCTGACACGGACCCCGGCCCGCGTCCGGCCCACGTGTGTCCGGTGCCGGCAGACAGTCCACATGTCTGCCGACACCGGGCCCACTCTTCCCCGTATTACCAGACAACTGGAGGAACAGTCATGTCCGTGCTGATCGAGAAGGTCAACGCCGGTGCCGTGCGTGGCGCCGAGATGCCGGTCGCGCCCGTGATGGCGACCCCGGCCGCGTTCACCGTCGGCCTCGTCAGCGGCGCCAAGGCGACCGCCGTCCTCGTCGCCGCCGCCGGCGTCGGTGCGGCCGTCAAGGCCTGCCAGAAGTAAGCGGATCAGGGGCGGCGAGCCTCCAGCGGTTCCCCGCTCTCCGCCCCTGCACTCCTCCGGCACCGCACTCCTCCGGCCGCCGCTCCCGCAGCCGCCGCTGCTGCGGGAGCGGCGGCCGGAGGAGTGCGGTGCC
>NZ_RPSE01000153.1:0-12923 GCF_003949955.1 Streptomyces sp. WAC05292 | reverse complement strand
GCCCGGGGCGGCGGGCGGGTCGGCGGGGTCCGCCGGCGGTTCGGGGTCGGCGTCCGCCTCGGCTTCGGCGTCCGCGTCGGCCTCCGCGTCCGGGTCCCCTTCGCCGTCGGGGACGGCTGCGCCCTACGCCTCGGCCGTCGTCCGGGCCGTGCGCGCCGCGTACGCGGGGAGCTGTCCGCCCGCGGCGTGGCGGGCGCCGGCCTTCACCGCCTCCGTGACGGTGGAGCCGCGGCCGGCGTCGGTCGAGTACCGGTGGGTGCGGCGCGGCGGGGGCTCCGCCGAAGGCTGGCGGTCCGCCCCCTACCCGGCCCACGGCGGGCTGGAGTTGCAGCACACCGAGCTCGCGCACCGGGCCGGCGGGACCCTGGAGGACGCGGTGCGCCTGGAAGTCCGGGGGCCGGCGGCGGTCTCGGAGTGGGTGGAGTTCTCGGTGGTGTGCGAGGAGGAGCCCCCTCCGGGCGGGTCCCCCTCCCCCGGTACGAGCGCCACGCCCGGCCCGGGGGCGTCCCCGGAGCCGGAACCGGAGCCGGACCCGCAGGCGGGCGGCGGGAGCGGGCCGGAGCCCGGGACCGGCAGCGGGCCGGAGCCCGGGGCCGAGTTCGACCCGGAGGCCACCGCATGAGCACGGCGGGCACGGGACTGCGCGCGTACGGGGCGCTGCGGGCGGCGGCCCGGGGCTTCCGGTCCGCCGCCCGCGGCGGTCAGGCGTTGTTGCGGAGGACGGGCAGGTAGCCGCCCGACTGCCCGGCGGCGGTCGGGTGGTAGGACTCCGAGATGTTGGCCCAGTTGACGCTGTGGAGCCAGGCGCTGCCGGAGCAGATCTCGTGGCCCGTGAAGGTGCCGACGACGGAGGCGAAGGTGAAGCCGTGGTCGGCGGCGCGCTTGGCGATGGCGGCGTTCAGGTGGTCGGACGCGCCGTTGATGGCGGCGCGCTCGCCCTCGGTGAGGCCGGCGATGCAGGTGCCGTTCAGCTGGTAGAAGCGGGGGTAGCCGAGGACGACGACGCGGGCGGCGGGAGCCTTGCCGCGGATGGAGTTGTAGACCCGGTCGAGTTGGGCGGGGAGGGTGGAGTCGACGTAGCCCTTGGCCTGGTTCACCCGGTTGACGCAGGTCGACTCGGACTGGAGCACACAGGTCGTCATGACGTCCGAGAATCCGGCGTCGTTGCCGCCGATGGTGATGCTGACCAGGTCCGTCCCCGAGTTCAGCGGTGCGAGCTGGTTGGCGACGACGTCGCCGGTGCGGGCTCCGGAGCAGGCGGTGAAGGCGAAGCTCTGCGGGGAGTTGGCGGCGGCCCACAGGGCCGGGTAGGCGCGGGAGGTGCGCTTGCAGGAGCCGCTGGCGGAGTCGTAGTTCCCGGCGCCGAGGCCCGAGGAGTACGAGTCGCCCAGGGCGACGTAGCCGAAGTCGGCGGAGGCTGCGGCCGCTTGGCCGGAACCGAACAGGGCGGCGCCGGCGGCGAGTAGGAGGGAGGAGGTCCAGGCGGCGAGGCGGGGCATGCTGCGCAGGGGCATGTGCGGCTCCTCGTGGGGGCGCTCGTGGGGGGGTTACTCGGGAGTCGGGGTTACTCCTGAGTCCGTGGTACCGGGAGCCGGGATTGGCCGGAAGTGTTCATGCCAAGGAGGTTCGGCGGAGGATTGGGCGCCGGACCTTCACCGCGCGGGTGTTTGGAGGGGGAGCCGGCAGGACAGGCCCTGGGCCGTTCCGGCGAAACACCGGTGCGCCGCGACGGCTCGTGCCGGATCATGGGCGCCATGCCAGCCAACCCCCATGACTCCCTGCCGATCCGGCTCACCGTCGACGACAGCGACTCCCCGGCGGACGTCGTCGACGCGCTGTTCCTCGGCCGGTTCGCCTCCGGCGAGCAGCCCTACTCGCGCAGCGTGAGCATCGAGCGGGTGAAGGCCGAGGCGACGCTGCTGCCGCCCGGCGCCGCCGTGCTCCGCGCGGCGCGCGACTCCGACCGCAGCGCCGTCCTGGCGGAGGGCGACGGCTGGACGGTGCTCGTCTCCCGCTGGAGCCGCGGGGCGGACGTGACGGTGACCGCCGTCACCGACGAGCTCGCCGAGGGCGTCCTCGGCGAGGCCGTCGAGGACGCGCAGGACGAGCCGGAACCGCAGCCGGAGAACGTCACCATGGGCTTCTGGTACGTCTCACCGCGCCGCGGCCCCCACCGCACGACCCGTCAGATCTCCGCGGGGACCTGGGCGGAGGTCCGCCGGAACTACACGGCGCCGGTGGCGTCCGCCATGGACCGCCTGATGAAGGTGACCCCGGACGACATCACCGGGCGGCTCCTGCTGCTGCACGGCCCGCCGGGCACGGGGAAGACGTCCGCACTGCGGACGCTGGCCCGGTCCTGGCGGGACTGGTGCCAGGTGGACTGCGTCCTCGACCCCGAGCGGCTCTTCAACGACGTCGGCTACCTGATGGACATCGCCATCGGCGAGGACGACGGCTCGGCCCGGGGCCGGTGGCGGCTGCTCCTGCTGGAGGACTGCGACGAGCTGATCCGCGGCGAGGCCCGCCACACCGCCGGGCAGGCGCTGTCGCGGCTGCTGAACCTGACGGACGGCCTGCTGGGCCAGGGGCGCAACGTCCTCGTCGGGGTGACGACCAACGAGGACCTGGAGCGGCTGCACCCCGCCGTGGTCCGCCCCGGCCGCTGCCTGGCCCGCATCGAGGTCGGCCGGCTCACGCACGGCGAGGCCGCGGAATGGCTGGGCGCGCAGGAGGACGTCCCCCGGGAGGGCGCGACGCTGGCGGAGCTGTACGCGCGCCTGCGCGGCGCCGGCCCGGCGGGCACGCTGCTGCCACCGCAGGACCACACCGCGGAGGCGGGCCTGTACCTCTGAGCCCTCCTCAGGCGTCGAAGCGGGCGCGGAGGGCGTCCAGGGCGGCGGCCGTCGCCTCCTCGAAGGTGAGGCCCAGGCGGCGGGCCCGCTCGGCGTAGGCCTGGGCGGCGGCGGCCGCCTCCCGCGCGGCGGAGTCGGCGGCGGCGGCGATGAACGTGCCGTGCCGGCCCCGCGTCTCGACCACGCCGTCCGCCTCCAGGACCCGGTAGGCCTTCGCGACGGTGTTGGCCGCGAGCCCCAGCTCCTCGGCGAGGCCCCGGACCGTCGGCAGCTTGTGTCCGACCGGCAGCCGGCCCGCGAGCGCCGCGTCGGCGATCTGGGTGCGCAGCTGCTCGTACGGGGCGGGGGCGCCGGCCGAGCCGTCGATGCGGATGTTCAGGTTCGTCGAGGTCACGGGCCGATTCTCCCCCATCCGCCGCGATATTCGCAGGCGTCGGGGCACCCCCGGCGCCTACGGTCGGCCCATGACCGTTGTGATCCGAGACCTCCGCCCGCTCGATCCCGCCGATGCGGAGGCCGTCGTACGGGTCCGCCGTGCGGCGCTGCCGTTCATGGTCTCCACGCCCGCCGGGGTCGCCTTCGAGCTGGCCTCCGCCCCCGCCGCGCGGCACGCGCGGATCCTCGTCGCCGAGGACGGCGCGGGGCTGGTGGTCGGGACGGCCCAGATCGGCATCGCCCACGACGGCGCCGAGCCCGGCCGGGCCTTCGTCAACGCCCAGGTGGACCCGGCGCACCGGCGGCGCGGGGCGGGGACGGCGCTGCTGCGCGCGGCCGAGGAGCACCTGGCCGCCTGCGGGGCGGTGGAGGTGTACGCCTGGGTGCTGGACGAGGGGCCGGCGCGGGCGTTCGCCGAGCGGCACGGATACCGGTCGAGCCGCTCCGCGCACTTCCTGCGCCTGGACCTGTCCGCGGCCGTCCTGCCCCCGGCCCCGGCCGAGCTGCCGGCGGGCGTCGAGCTGCGCCCCGGTTCGGCGTTCGCGGACGACCCGCGCCCGCTGTTCGAGGCGGACGCGGCGGCCTCCGCGGACGAGCCGGGCGACGTGCCCCTGCTGCTGGACGACTACGAGGAATGGCTGCGGACGATCTGGAGCGACCCGGAGCTCGACAAGGAGCTGACCTCGGTCGCGGTGGTGGACGGGACCGTCGCCGCGTTCACCGCGGCCCGTACCGACGGGGCGGCGCGCTACGGCTCGGCGATGACCGGCACCGTGCGGGCCTTCCGCGGGCGCGGCCTGGCCAAGCTCGCCAAGGCGGACTCGCTGCGCCGCGCCCGCGCGGCCGGCTACCGGGAGGCCTTCACCGGCAACGACACCGGGAACGGGCCGATGCTCGCGATCAACGAGTGGTTCGGGTACGAGGTCTGCGCGACGGAGGTCCGCTACGTGAAGCCGCTGCCCGGCCCCGCGGAGGGGGACGGGGACGGCGCCGGGGACGACGTGGCCGTGGCCCTCTCGAAGGCGGGCCGCACCAAGATCCGCTACCCGGCCCGGGTGCTGTCCGACGACGGCGACCGGATCACGGTCCGCGCCCGGTGGGCGGCCGGCGGCGTGCGCGACTTCGGCTTCGTCCGCTTCGAGCCGGGCGACGTCTTCACCGAGCACTACTGGCGCTCGCGCTGGTACGCGGTGAAGGAGGTGCGCACCGGCGGCGGCGCCCTGAAGGGCTGGTACTGCGACATCACGCGCCCGGCGGCGGTCGCGGGCGGTGAGATCCGCGTCGAGGACCTCGACCTCGACCTGTGGGTCTCGGCGGACGCGTCGGCCGTCCTGCGCCTGGACGAGGACGAGTTCGCGGCGAGCGGGCTGGCCGTCCGCGATCCGGAGGCCGCCGCCGAGGCCGTCCGCGCGCTGGACGCCCTCGACCGGCAGGCCCGCACCGCGGAGGGCCTCCGCGCCCTGCTCCGCTGACCCGGGCCGGCCGGCGGCCGCCCGGGAGCGGGGAGGCGGCCGGCCGGCCCGGGCGGCTCAGTCGAAGACCGAGGCGCAGGTGGTCGGTTCGGCGTTCGCCGGGTCGAGGGCGTTGAGCGCCTCGTGCCAGGCGATCCGGTCGGTCAGGGCGATGGTGAGGTGCTCGGAGAAGTCCAGGGGGCACAGGTCCTGGAGGACGACGTTGCGCACCTGGGACCCGCCGCCCTGGAGGAACCCGCTGCCGTACGGGGTGACCACCTGGTCGTACTTGGTGGCGATCACCGTGTACCGGACCCCGGGCACGGTGTCGCCGGGCGCGTTGAGCTTGGCGAGGAAGGGCGATCCGGCGATCTGGTCGGCGAGCGCGGGGGTCTTCGTGCTGATCAGGTCCTCGGCGCCGGGGAAGTAGGGCAGCAGCTTGGTGAGCCCGCTCAGGGTGGTGCCGTGGTTGTCGGGGGCCAGGCCCACCAGGGCGTTGACCTTGTCGGCGCCGCCGAGGAACTTCAGGTAGTAGTTCGGCATCATGCCGCCCTGGGAGTGGCCGACGATGTCGGCCTTGCGCGCACCGGTCGCACCGAGCACCCGGTCGACGTACGCGGAGAGCTGCTCGGCGGACTTGTCGACGGGGCCGAGCCCGTGGAAGAAGGGCACGCCGGGGAGCTGGCCGTAGTCGAGGGAGAAGACGCAGTACCCGCGGTGGACGAGGTACGGGGCGAACCCGAGCCAGTTGTCGACGGAGTTGCCGAGGGTTCCGTGGACGAGGACGACCGGGCGGGGGTGGGCGGCGGAGGGCTTGCAGGAGAAGTCGTTCCAGCCACTGCTGGGGGCGGTGTCGGCCTGGGCGGTTCCGGACGGGGCGGCGAGTGCGGCGGCGGTGAGGACGAGGACGGCCAGCGGGCGGAGCAGGCGTCGCCAGGGCAGCATCGGGTGATCTCCTTGCGGGTCAAGGGGAAGGGACGTGGGGGTTCAATCCCGTGATCCGGATCACAAGGGGTGCTGCTCACGCCAAATTACGGGCGGGTAGCAATACAGGGAAGTTACGCGTCGGTAAAAAAGTCACGTGTCGACTGCGCCGCGACCGCTCCCCTGCTAGGCCGCAAGCGTGCCGCGAGCAATGGCGTGCGGACCGAAGCGCGCCCGCACCCGGTCGGCGACCGCCTCCAGGCGCCGCGCCTTCTCGTCCTCGGGGTCGAAGCTCAGCTGGTGGGCCGCCCGTTCGGCCGGGGCGAGCTCCTCGACCCGCAGCGACAGCGCCCGTACGCGGGCCCGCTGGAGGCCCAGCGCCGCGTACAGGGCGTAGGCCGCGGCGGTCAAGTCGGCCGAGTGCGCGGTGGGTTCGGCCAGGGTCCTCGTACGGGTGAGGCCGGTGCGGTCGGCGCAGCGCACGGTGAGGGAGACGGCCCGGCAGACCTGCCCGCGGGCGCGGAGGAGCGCGCCGAGCTCCTCGGTCAGCGACAGCAGCGCGCGGCGGTGCCGTACGGGGTCCAGCTCGTCGCGGGCGAAGGGCCGCTCGGCGGCCAGGGAGCGGGCCGCGGCGCCGGGCCGGACCGGGGTGCGGTCGATGCCGAGGGCGCGTTCGTGCACCTCGCGGCCGACCCGGGCGCCGAGGAGGCGGCGCAGGACGGCGGGGGGCGCGGCGGCGACGCGGCCGACCGAGTCGAGGCCGTACGCGCACAGGGTGCGGGCCGCCTTGGGGCCGACGCCGTGGAGGGCGGCGACGGGCTTGCGGTCCAGGAACTCCCGTACCGCGCCCGGGTCCGGGCCGACGCGGACGGTCCGCCCGCAGGGTGCCCCGGCGGCGGCCATCCGGGCCAGCATCGGGTTGCCTGCGATGCCGATCGCGCAGTCGACGCCGTAGCGGGCGAGGGCGCGGACCCGTATCAGCGCGGCCAGTTCGGGGGCGCTGCGGCCGAAGTAGCGCAGGGCGCCGCGGACGTCGAGGAGCGCGGTGTCGGGCGGGGCCGGCTGCACGAGGGGGGTGAGCTCGCCGAGCAGTTCGAGCAGGCCGGTGTAGAGCGGGGCGCCGAGCGGCTCCCCGTCCAGTCGGCGCAGGCGGACGCAGAGCACGGTTGCGCCGGCGGCGGCCCCCGGGCCGGCCGCGGGTGCGGTCCCGGGCCCGGCGGCCGGCTGCCCGGCCGCCGCCCCGCGCTGCCCGGTCGCCCCGCGCCCGGTCATCCCGCGCTCCCCGGGCTCGCGTGCCACAGCCGGCGCCCCGTCGCCGCGCCCTCCCCGGCCGGCCGGAGATCCGCCCACGGGTTCATCTCGTAGCCCGTGGGCAGGTGGATCCGGCGGCCGCCGGAGGGGTCCGCGCCGGCCTCTCCGCCGGCGGGCGGGCCGGCGGGTTCGGCGAGCCTCTGCGCGACGGCGTCCAGCCCGCCGGCCTCGCGCAGTTCGACCAGCTCGGCCAGGTTCCAGGCGGCCGAGGCGACCACGCTCAGGCTCTGCGGGCCGCGGCGCTGTACGACGCCCCTGACCAGCAGCAGGAACGAGTGGAAGACGGTGTGCGCGCACGCCTCGTGGCTGTCGTCGAAGAAGGCCAGGTCGACCAGGCCGGTCCCGTCGTCGAGGGTGCTGAAGATGACCCGCCGGCCGGACCGGATCGGCGGGGTCTGGGTGGCCGCCTTGGCGCCCGCGACCAGGACGGTTCGGCCGTGCCCGACCTCGCGCAGCCGGTCGGCGGGGACGACGCCCAGCTCCGCCAGGAAGGCGCGGTGGTCCCCCATCAGGTGGCGGGAGGCGTCCATGCCGAGGACGCCCAGCTCGGCGCTGAGCCGCTCCGCGTCGGTCAGGTCGGGCAGGCCGACCGCGGCCGTGGACCGGCCGCCGTCCAGCGGGAGCTGGGCGCTGCGGGGGCCGCCGCCGCGGGCTCCGGCGGCGCGCTGCGCGCCGTGCAGTTCCGACAGGTGCAGCAGCAGGTCGCGCCGGTTGGCGCCGAAGGAGTCCAGGGCGCCGACCTGGGCCAGGCGCTGGGCGACGGGGTGGCCGGGGTGTGCCCGCTCCCAGAAGTCGCGCAGCGACCCGTACGGCTGCTCCGCCTCGATCCGCGCCGCCTCCGCATCGCTGATGCCGTGGACGTCGTCGAGGGCGAGCCGGAGCCCCCACACCGGCGGCCCGCCCCCTTGATCGGACACCAGTTCGATGCGATGGGCGGCCGCCGAGCGGTTCACGTCCAGGGGCAGCACCGGCACGCCCCGCCGCCGGGCGTCGGCGAGGAGCAGCCGCTTGGGGTACATGCCCGGGTCGTGGGTGAGCAGCCCGGCGTAGAAGGCGGCCGGGTGGTGGGCCTTGAGCCACGCCGACTGGTACGTCGGCACCGCGAAGGCCACGGCGTGCGCCTTGCAGAAGCCGTAGCTGCCGAACGCCTCGACGATCTCCCAGGTGCGGGCGATCACCTCGGCCGGGTAGCCCCGCTCGGCGGCCTTCGCCGCGAACCACACCTTGATCCGCGGCTGGGACTCCGCGTCGGAGAGCCCGCGCCGCACGCGGTCCGCCTCGTCCCGCCCGCAGCCGGTCATGACGTGCACGATCTCGATGACCTGCTCGTGGAAGACCACCACCCCGTACGTCTCCGCCAGCGCGGGCTCCAGGTGCGGGTGCGGGAAGCGGACCGGGGCCCGCCCGTGCCGGGCCTCGATGAACGGCCGGACCATGTCGGCGGCGACCGGGCCGGGCCGGAAGAGGGAGATGTCCACGACGAGGTCGTGGAAGGTCGACGGCTGGAGCCGGCCCACCAGGTCGCGCTGGCCCGGGGATTCGATCTGGAAGCAGCCCAGGGTCTCGGCGGAGCGGATGAGCTCGTACGTGGCCGGGTCGCCCGGCGGGACCTGTTCCGGATCGTCCAGGTCGAGCTCCTTCCCCGTGGCCCGCCGGATCTCGGCGACGGCGTGCGCCATCGCGGACTGCATCCGCACGCCGAGCACGTCGAGCTTGAGCAGGCCGAGCTCCTCCACGTCGTCCTTGTCGAACTGGGACATGGGGAAGCCCTCGCCGCTGGTGGGCACCACGGGGGTGCGGGCGAGCAGGGAGGCGTCGGAGAGCAGCACGCCGCACGGGTGCATGGCGATCCCGCGGGGCAGCGCGTCCAGCGCCTCGACGAGCTCCCACAGCCGCCCGTGCCGCTCCTCGCGCACGGCGCGCAGTTCGGGGAGTTCGGCCAGGGCCGCGCGGGCGTCGCGGGCGCGGACGTGCGGGAAGGCCTTGGCGAGGCGGTCGACCTCGGCCGGGTCCATGGACAGGGCGGCGCCCACGTCGCGGATGGCGTGCCGGACGCGGTAGGTCTCGGGCATGGCGACGGTCGCGACGCGCTCGGCGCCGAACCGGTCGATGATGCGCCGGTAGACCTCCAGGCGGCGGGCCGACTCCACGTCGATGTCGATGTCGGGCAGGACGCGGCGGCGGCGGGAGAGGAACCGCTCCATCAGCAGGCCCTGCTCGACGGGGTCGGCGTGGGCGATCCCGAGGAGGTGGTTGACGAGGGAGCCGGCGCCGGATCCGCGGGCGGCGGTGCGGATGCCCATCCCGCGTACGTCGTCGACGACCTGGGCCACCGTCAGGAAGTACGGGGCGAAGCCGTGGTAGGCGATGATGTCGAGCTCGTGGTGCATCCGCTCCCAGTACGCGGGCTTGCCGGCGTAGCCGCGCAGCACCATGCCGGCGGCGGCCCGCGAGGCGAGGACCCGCTGGGCGGTGCGGTGGCCGGCGCCGACGAGGCGGGCCTCGGGGAAGTGCACGGACCCGATGCCGAGGTCGTCCTCGGGGTCCACCGCGCACGCGTCGGCGGTGTGCCGGGTCTCCGCGAGGAGCCGGCGGGCGTCGCCCGGCCCGAGGCCGGCGGCCCGGGTGATCCGCTCGGCGGCGTCGGCCATGGCGGCCGGGTCCTTCAGCCAGCGCTCGCCGCTGTCGAGGGGGCCCCGCGGGTCGACCGGCACCAGGCGGCGGGCCGCGTCGAGGACGTCGGCGACCGGCCCCTGCCCGGGGTCGGCGTAGCGGACGGCGTTGGTGAGGACGGCGCGCACCCCCTGTTCGGCGGCGAAGCCGACCGTACGGGCGGCCAGCCGCAGGGAGCCGGGCCCGGTACCGGTGCGGCCGTGGTGGACGGCCTCCAGGCGCAGGGCGTCCCCGTACACCTCCCGCCAGGGCGCGAGCAGCCGCGCGGCCCGGTCGGGCCGGCCGGCGGCCAGGGCGCGGCCGACCTCGGAGCCGGGTCCGAGCAGGGCGAACACGCCGGTTCCGGACAGCTCCGCCCAGGGCAGTACGGGCAGGCCGGACGGGGCGGCGGCGGGGGCGCCCGCGTGGGCGGCGGTGACCATCCGGCACAGCTCCGCCCAGCCGGCGGCGCCGTCGCGGGCGAGGAAGACGGCCCGGGGGGCGGACTCGTCGACGAAGGCCCCGCCCTTGGCGGGGGTCCGCCGGCGCCGGGACGCCTCCGCGGCCCGCCCGGCGGGAGCAGGGGCGGAAGCGGAACCCGGGGCGGCGGCCACGGCGAGGTCCACCCCGAACAGCGGCCGGACCCCGGCCTTGGCGCAGGCCTTCGCGAACCGCACCGCGCCCGCGAGGGTGTCGCGGTCGGTCAGGGCGAGGGCGTCCATGCCCCGCTCCGCGGCACGCTCCGCCAGCCGTTCCGGATGGGAGCCTCCGTAGCGCATGGAGAACCCCGAAACGGTGTGCAGATGCGTGAACCCTGGCACCCGCGCCTCCTGCTCTCCTCGGTGTCACCTCCCCCGCTCTCCACCATAAGGCAATTCGAATACCCGTGCGAAACAGTTGTTCGATCATCCGGCGGCCGCTCCTCATGCGCTTCCGCTTCCGCCGTCACCCGTTCAGCGCTCCCCTGCTGCGCTCCCCCTCCTGCCCGCCGAGCGTGTGAGACATGACCCAGAGCACCGAAGAGAGCCGCGACGCCCCCGGGCCCGGCGGGTTCGCCGCCGAGATCAAGGACGCGGTGAGCGCCCGGGCCGCCCTGCTGGTGCTGGGCGTGCTGGCCCTCCAGCTCGCCTTCGCCGCCTCCTACCTCGGGGCCTTCCACGCCCCCCGGCCCAGCGGGATCCGCCTCGCCGTCGCCGCCCCCTCCGCGCCGGCCGCCGAGGAGACCGCGCGGCAGCTCGACGGCCTGGACGGCGATCCGCTCGACGCCCACGCGGTGTCCGGCGAGGCGGCAGCGCTCCGCGAGGTCCGCACCCGCGAGGCCGAGGGCGCGCTGATCGTCCGGTCGGGCGGCGGGCCCGACCGGCTGCTGGTCACGAGCGGCGCCGGCGCCTCCCTCTCCCAGGCCCTGGAGCAGGTCGTCGGCCTCGCCGAGGAGTCCCGGGGCCGCACCCTCCAGGTCGTCGACGCCGTCCCGGCCGACGCGGGGGACGCCCGGGGCCTGAGCTCCTTCTACCTCGTCGTCGGCTGGTGCGTGGGCGGCTACCTGTGCGCCGCGGCCCTCGCGGTCAGCGCCGGCGCCCGCCCCGCGAACACCGCCCGCGCCGCGATCCGGCTCGGCGCGCTGCTCGTGTACGCGGCAGTCGCCGGGCTGCTCGGCGCGGTGATCGCGGGCCCGGTGCTGGGGGCTCTGCCCGGCGGGACGGCGGCCCTGTGGGGGCTGGGCACGATGGTGGTCTTCGCGGTCGGCGCGATCACCCTGGCCCTGCAGGGGCTGGCCGGGGTGGTCGGCATCGGCCTGGCGATCCTGCTGGTGGTGGTCATCGGCAACCCGAGTGCGGGCGGCGCCTACGCGTACGCGCTGCTGCCGCCGTTCTGGCAGGCCGTCGGCCCGGCCCTGCCGCCGGGCGCGGGGACGTACGCGGCGCGCTCGCTCGCGTACTTCGGCGGCCACGGCACGACCGGGCCGCTGCTGGTGCTGGCCGCGTGGGCGGTGGGCGGCGCGGCCGTCACCCTGGCCTGCGCGGCCTTCCGCGGGGGCCGCCCCGGAGCCCCCGTCGGCAGCGGCCTCCCCGAGGAGCGGGTCGCCGCCTGAGCGGCGCACGCAGCGGCCCGCCCGGGGTCCGGGGCCCGGGCGGGCCGCTGCGTTCCCGACGGGTCAGTAGACGCTGACCCCGTAGGCGTTCAGGGCCTCGACGACCGGCTGGAAGAAGGTCGTCCCGCCCGTGGAGCAGTTGCCGCTGCCGCCGGAGGTGAGTCCGACCGCGCGGGTGCCGGAGTACAGGGGGCCGCCGCTGTCGCCGGGCTCGGCGCAGACGTTGGTGCGGATCATGCCGTAGACGATGTCGCCGTTGCCGTAGTTCACGGTGGCGTTCAGGCCGGTCACGGAGCCGCTGTGGGTGCCGGTGGTGGAGCCTCGGCGGGTCACCGACATGCCGACGGTGGCGTTGACGGCGCTGGTGATGTCCTGGCTGCCGACGGTCCCGGGGTGGGACAGCGAGGTGTTGTCGTAGCGGACGAGGCCGTAGTCGTTGTTGGGGAAGCTCGAACCCACGGTCGGGCCGATCGCCGTGGTGCGCGCCGAGTTCGTGTACCAGGTGCCCGCGCCGTCGGTGCAGTGGCCGGCGGTCAGGATGTAGTAGGTGGTGCCGCTGCGGACGTTGAAGCCCGCCGAGCAGCGCCAGCTGGACGCGTAGATCGCGTCGCCGCCGGCGACCAGCTTGCGCAGCTGGCCGGGGATGCGCTCGATGCGCAGGGCGGCGGCGTCGGCTCCGGCCTCCTTGCGGATCCTGGCGAGGTCCGCCTCGGTGACGGTGGAGTCGGCGGCGACCACCAGGGTGCCGTTGGCGGGGTTGGTGTACCAGGCCGTGCCGGCGACGTCGGCCCGCTGGACGGAGGCGCCTGCCGCCGCGAGCCGTGCGGCGCTGAAGCCGCTGTCCGCGCTGGCGGCGGTGGGCGCGGCGAGCCCGGCGACGGCAGCCAGGCCTGCGGCCACTGCGAGCAGCCGGGTACGGGTGATGCTCTTGATCCTCACTTCTCGTCCTCCCGGGAGGGATCGGGGGCCCGGCGGTGTGGGGGAGCCGGAGCCCGTGAGGCGCGGCCGGGGGTACGGCGGGCGCACAGTTTTCGTCGTGCCCCTGACAAATCCCCGGGTGGCGCTGACGGGAGTGTCGCGGCGCCGGAAAGCGGGGACAAGGGCGTGTTTCGGCCTCCGCCCGCCCGCGGCCGCCCCGGGCGGCGGGGGGCCGCCCGGCGGTGGGAGCGAGCGGAAGACGTGGTCGGCGGAGCCGGGGGGCGG